>JANNNL010000689.1:0-33110 GCA_031398525.1 Actinomycetes bacterium
GGTTGGGACGAGGTCGGCCTCACCAGCGAGCTCGTCGCACTGCAGCAAAGCAGTTACCGGGCTCGGGGCTTCGGTGACTTTTGGCAGCACATGCTCGTCGCCGAAGGAGCGGTCGACGTCGCCATCGATGCCATCGGACTCCAGCCATACGACCTGGCTGCGGTACAGATCATCGTCGAGGAAGCGGGTGGTACGTTTACCGATCGCACCGGTCGGCGAACCTATGAGGCGGATTCTGCGGTCTCGTCGAACGGCGTGCTCCACGGCGGCGTCATCGGCCGCCTGCGTGGTCGCGAAGCACGCTGAGTAGACGTTCGGGTAGATGCCACCAGGTCAGCCGCTAGCCTTGCACCGACAACCTCGCGGGCGACGAAGGATGACACTATGCGTTTTGATCGAGCCCGACTCGTTGTCGCTGCGATATTGATCACGGTCACCTCAGCCGTTGTGGGGTTTGCCTCACCCGCCAACGCGGCTACATCAATGTCGATCTCCTGGGGTCTACCCGCCGGCAACTACGGCATCGGCTGGGACGCGGTCTGTCGATCGGGATCGACTGGTGCCGGGTACGCGCAGTACTTCGAATATCCCACGGCGCTCAATCCGCAGAACCCGATCATGCCGAACCCGGTGCGAATCAACGCAGCGTGTACGGCCGATCAGATTCGGATGGAGACGTATTCGCACAGCCCGACGAAGCCCTACGATTCACTGGCCGAGGATGGCGCGATCGCCGTGCGCATCTCGCCATCGCCATCGTCACAAAACATCGGCCAGCTCAGCTTTCCGGTCAGCGGGCAGGCCGGTACCGGCCACTTCATCGCCAAAATCCTCTCGCGCACTCCGGTCGCCAACGAACGGGTCCATCTCAACATCTTTCAGATCACCGGCCAGCCCCTGTCGTCGACGGGGTATGCCATCGATGCCTTCTCGTCGGGCAGCAGCCGAGGTGACGTGATGCGCAGCGGGCCGTTGTGGAACGGGCAGTACCTGGCGTTCATCGACGACAAGTTGGCGGGAACACAGGCCGTTGGATTCGTCAATGTCAACGGTGACGCATCAACCGAACTCGACCTTGATGTCCCCTGTTTCGGCATCGACAACTGCAAGTTCACCGGAACGGTCGCCGACTCCCCCAGTGCGTTCCACCCGCTTCCCCCGACCCGAATCGTCGACACACGGCGGGGAATTGGCATCGCTCGCGCCGTGCAACCGGGTGACGGCCGCAACAACGACCCCGACCCGACGACCCGGTTGGAGAGCTTGGAAAACCACCAGTTCGTCGTCGCCGGAGCGGGAGGGGTGCCTCGGGTGGGCGTTGGAGCGGTGCTCATCAACGTCACGGTCACCGGCGGGCAGACCGATGGATCGTTGAAGGTCTTCCCGAAACCGCCCCAGACGGATGCCTTCGCCGATCAGTCGTCGTTCGGGACCAATCCGTCGAGCACCCAGGTCTATTGGCGGGCCGGCGAGGACAGCCCCAACCTGGTGATGGCCAAAGTGGGCGTGGGTGGCCGTGTACGCCTCGACAGCCTTTCGTACGGCGACGCTCATGTGGTCGTTGATGTACTCGGCTGGTACGACGAAAGTCAGCCCGGGCAGACCGGTAGCCGATTGGTCGCACTCCCCCCCGAACGGGCCCTCGACACGCGCAATGGCATCGGCGGGACGGCGACCGCATTTGCGGCCAACACGACCCGCGATCTGAAGGTCGCCGGCCGACCGACCGTCCCGGGCGGGGCGACCTCGGTGGTGGCCACTGTGACTGGCGTCAGCCCCGATTCCCAGACGTTCGTCACCGCGTGGCCTGCGGGCACGCCGCGCCAGGAAACCTCGGTACTCAACGTCGCCCCGGGAGCCATCCGCCCAAACCTCGCCACGGTTCCGCCGGGCAGCAACGGCAACTGGTCGCTGTTCAACGAACGCGGGACGCACCACCTATTGGTCGACATCGTTGGCTACTACACGACCGCCGCCAATACCGGAGGCACGATCACCCCTATGGCGGCGATGCGGGTCATCGATACGCAGCGCGGGGTCGGTGGGGGTGCTTTCGGAACCGGGGAGGCACGGGCGGTGAAGGTCAGCGGGCTCGGCAGTGTGCCGGGCACAGCCAAGGCCGTGTTCCTCAATACCACCGTGATCGACGGCAACGCGTGGAGCTATCTCACCGTCTGGCCGGGTGGGGCCCGTCCGGAGACCTCCAATCTCAACTGGGGCGTCGGTGATCGACGCTCAAACCTGGTGCTGGTACCGGTCGGCCCGGGTGGGACGGTGCAGATCTACAACGCCTTCGGCGCCGTGGACGTCGCCGCCGAGGTGGTCGGCTGGGTCGGCTGATCCACTTCGCTGACGTCAGGTGACAGCCTTGCGTTCGGCGAACTTCGGGTATTGCCACGTGCCCGACTCCATCACCCTGACGATGCGGTCGACGGCCTCGTCAACATCGTCGAGGGTGAGATAGAGCGGCGCAAAACCGAAGCGGCACAGATTCGGTTCACGAAAATCACCAACGACTCCGGCGGCGACGGTCGCCTGGGTGATTGCGTACGCCTCGGGGTGGGCGAGTGAGACGTGGCTGCCCCGCGCCGCCGCGTCACGGGGGCTGGCCACCGCAAAACCGTGGCTGGCCAACCGGCGGTCGACGAGGGTGATGAACCGTTCGGTGAGCGCAACGCTGTGGTTGCGCAACTGGCCCATGTCGACGTCGTCGAAGCGGTCGAGGGCTGCCCCGAGGGCCCGCAGGGCGATTACCGGGGAGGTGCCGCTGAGCATCCGGCGCATACCCGGCGCAGGGTGGTACTCCTCGTTCATCGCGAACGGTTGGGCGTCGCCAATCCAGCCCGGAATCGCGTTGACCAGCCCGACGTGATGGCGCTCGGCTGCGTAGATAAACGCGGGAGCGCCCGGGCCGCCGTTGAGAAACTTGTAGCTGCAGCCAACGGCCAAGTCGACGTCGTCGCGGTCAAGATGCAGATCCATTGCGCCGGCCGAGTGCGACAGGTCCCACACGACGATCGCGCCCTTGTCGTGAGCGGCCTGGGTGATTGAGGCCATATCAAGTCGGGCGCCACTGCGGAAGTCGACATGGGTGGCAAAGACGATCGCGGTGCCGTCGCAGATCACGCCGACCATCTCGTCGGCCGGCACGGCCTCGACCTGAGCGTTGAACTGCCGAGCGACACCATCGAGTACGTGGCGGTCGGTCGGGAAATTGCCGGTATGGGTGACGACCCACGGCCGCCCGGGCCGTAGATGCAGGCCGGCGACGAGCGCCTTGTAGAGCATCACCGTCGTCGTATCGCCGACGATCACCTGCCCCGGACCCGCGCCAATCAGGGGCGCGATCCGGTCGCCGATCGTCGATGGGAGGTCCCACCAACCGTGCCCGTTCCAGCCCCCGATCAGGTCAGCGCGCCACTCGTCGGTGACAAACTCAGCCAACCGGTCGGCCATGTCATCGCTCGGCGGGCCAAGCGAGTTCCCATCAAGGTAAATCCGGCGGGGCTGCTCAGCGAGGTCGGGCACCGGGCCACGCTAACGGAACACCTTCGACAGACGCGACGACCGGAACCGGCCCGCCAGGGTCGCCGGATTGAACCGCCGGGTGCGGAAGAATTCTGCGGATGCTGGTGAACCTCGTAACCCTGGTGTGCGTGGGGTGAGGATGTGACTGCTCCGTACGCTGGTCCACCGGGGGATCTCGAGGCGTTCTGCCAGCGGATGCACCCGGTGCTGGTCCGCACCTTGACGATCCACACCGGCAGTCGACCGCTTGCCGAGGACCTCGCTCAGGAAACGCTGGCTCGCGTGTGGCAGAAGTGGTCGCATGTCAGCAGCTACGAGTTGCCAGATCGGTTCGCTCTGCGCTGCGCCTTCAATCTGGCCTCGTCAGGATTCCGGCGGCGGGCCGCCGAACGCCGGGCGCAGATCCGCTCGGGAGCCGCCTCGTCGATCGCCCCGGTCGACAGCGCCACCGAATTGGCCGTCCGCCAAGCGGTCCAGTCGTTGCCCCCACGACAGCGCTCGGTGATCACGTGCCGCTACTTCCTCGGACTCTCGGTGCTCGAAACCGCCGACGCCGTGGGCATCGCCGAAGGCACGGTCAAGTCGCTCACGCACAAAGCCACCGGCCGGCTTCGGGAACTGCTCACCGAGTCCCCGACATCGTCATTCCCACCCGTCCCATCGCTCCCCCGGAGGCTCGTCACTTTGCCTGAGCTGCCCGAACTCCTCTCCGGGCTCGCCGGACCCAACCCGACCGCGCTCGACCTCGACGCCATCGCCGACCGTTCGCGCCGCACTACCCAACGCCGCCGACTCGCCACCAGCCTGACCGCCGGTGCTCTCTGCGTCGCCGCGATCGTTGCATTCATCGTCGTCACCCGCCCAGCCTCAACGTCGGTGCCGGTCGAGCCGCAGGCTCCGACGCCCGAGTTCGGAACCCAGACTGTTGTCCCTGTCGATCAACTGGTACTTGAGCCGTTGACCCTCGACGTCGGATGTTGTGGCTCGGTCGCCAGCAGGCGAGATGGAACGCTCCTTTCGTACGATCCTCAGGCTGGCGCGATGACAGTCTTCGAGAGCCCGACTCGTACCTTTCGCGTCGACACAGAGGCCAATCTCGATGCCAGCGAGCTGCTCAGTATTGGTCCCGACGATGTCGCGTACATCCAGCCGAGTCTCGCTTCGGACGCCGCCCGGACGCTCGCCGTGTCCACCAACCCGGATAACGCTGGCGAGGTTGTCAACACCTCCATGCAGGTGGGCAATTCCACCGACGGTTCGTACGTTCCGACTCGCTCCGGGTTGGTCCACGTCGCATGCTGCACTGCCGATGTTCGGCAACCGAGCGACGATCCCAACGCCGTCGTGTACCAGTGGCATGATCACAACGGCGACGTACTGACCGACAGCGGACCGGAACTGTGGGTCAATCGCCGAGATGGCCCGTCGCTGCAGGTCGTTCGGCGGGACGGTGACGATCAGTTGACCTGGGAAATCCCAGATGCTGGAACGTTCCGGGGGATGCCGCCGCTCGTCCCGCTCACCGATGGTGGCGTACTCATGCGAGTGTTCGCGAACACCAACCCCTACACCGTGATGATGTTGGTATCCGATCAGGAACGCACGGTGCTGACAGCAACGCTGCCGTGGCAACCAGCGCTGCTGGAACGATCTGGAACCATCATCGTGCAGAGCGACCAGGGCTTCGCTCGGGTGAGGCCGTTCCGCTCATCGCCGTCCTCCGCACCAAACGCACCACTGATCTCGACACCTTCACCAGCAGTCGTCGCCGCTGACATCGGTCCGACATCGGGCGACGACATCCTGCTTGCCGCCGCCGAGGCGATCGTTGGGCAACCGGAGGTCGGGTATCGGCGCTGGGCCATTTGGGACACGTCGGTCGACGACGAAATCGGGTACCCGTCCGAAGCACAGGTCATATCGGTGGACTACGCCACAGGGACGGAACAACGCACGGGTGCTTCGACTGGGTCGGTCATCGCTCCCGGAGTGGCAGGAGACGCTGAAGCGATCGCTCGGTTGCAGGCGGCCCTTGCAACCGGTCCGCCAAGCACGATGACGGGCGATCCACCGCCGTCACTTCCCGACACCGACGACCCGGCGGTCGTGCTCGCCGCGCTCAACGGAACCGAGGACCTCGCCCCGCAGCGCGGAGGGCTACAGGTGCTCGACTCCGTCTTCCTGAACCACTCGACGAGTCGCCGAACCCAGGCCGCCTTCTATCGAGCCCTCGCAGCAGGCACTGAGATGACGTATGTCGGACTCACCCGGGACCGATTCGCCCGGTCGGGCCATCACCTGAGGGCAGCCATCGCGGCCAATGACCCGGGAAGCGATCCGTTCGACGTCGAGGTGCATCTGATGATCGACCCTTCTACGGGCCAAGCGCTCGCCGGGTGGGTGATCGTCTTGGGCACAGAGAGCACGAATCTCAGCGGCGGGACGCCCATCGCCGATCCGTATGTGGTGGAGTATTGGGCGATTCTCGACGAAGGACCGAGTCAGCCCGAGGCCTGTCGCCTCGCGTGCTTTGCCGAGTCAGCCTCGACGGTCACCCCGGACGGGTCGGAGCTGGAGATCGAGGCGCTCGGGCGGTCGTTGACCTGCAGCGAAACGACGGGCCGTTGCTTCCCGCCGATCGTCCTACGGGATGGGACGCTCGTTTCGATCGAACCCGATCAGGGGACAATCACGGTGTATGAACCGACACCGCGGACCTTCAGGATTCAAGCGACGATTGATCCGGCGATCACCTACCTGGTCGCCGCGGGCCCCGACGGTGTCGTCTACGTCGTGACACAGTCGGCCGAGATCACCGATCCAGTCGGCGACTTGCTTGCCGTGTCGACCACGCCGAGCAGCGCGGGCGAGGTCGTGTTTCGGGCGAAAGGTGCCGTTGGCATGAGCGGCGACTCGACGTTGAAGCCAACGGCGGCCGGGTTGGTGCCGGCTGGATGTTGTGGTGGAGAGCCTCGCCAGCCGAGCGATGATCCGTCACGAGTCGTGATGCAATGGCGCGACCACACCGGCGAGATCGTTGTCGACTATGGCCCCGAGCTGTGGGTCAACTACGCCAGTGACGGTCCGATGGAGGTGGTTCGCCGCGACGGGTCGACGAACAACGGTGGAGTGTTCCGTTCAACGGCTACCCGCGCGATATGCCGGACTTGGTTGCGGTCACCGGCGGCGGGGTGCTGATGGAGCTTTGGGATCAGTTCATCGATCCGGAGTCCCCTGATGCTCGGCGTTTGATGCTCTTGCGCCCTGACGGCAGCGTCGAGACACTCACGGTCCCGCCGAACACCTGGGGCGTCGTCGCGCTGCTCCCCGATGCGAGCGTCGTGGTATTCGACGACCGGGGTCTCGGGATCGTTCGGCCGTTCGAGCCATAGGGCCCTCTGTCCGTTGGCTACTCGATGACGGCGGTGGCGTTGGGGCCGAAGATGAACCAGTTGGCCAGCAGGTCGCTCGGGTCGTCGCTCCAGTCGTAGGCCTCGACCTGCTTGCGGCTGCGGCGACCGAGACGAGCGCGGAAGATCTCGAATTGGGTTACACCACGCAGCACCAGGGGGTCACCGCTGCCGTCGGTCGCGCCTGTGTGCAGCGCCGTTCCGTCCTGGAACTCAACGGTGAACGGTCGGCGGATCTGAGTTCCCATGATCATCCCTGGCACGACGTAGGCGATGATCTCGTGGTCACGATTCCCCGGGCGGCCGAGGGCCCCGCGGATGTCGTGCTCGTGGGCATGACAGTCGATCGGAGGCCGGCCCTCGCCCATCGACTCGATCGCCTGGGCGAACAATGCGGTCTGGGCGTCCCACTGATCAAGGAGCTCGCCGACCGGCGTGTCACGCCACCGCTCGACCTGGGCGTTGGTCCATACCTCGCCAGGAGCGCCTTCCATTCGACCGTTGATGCCGTCGTCGGGAATACCGGCGACGTGCGAGATGGTGTCGCGCACCGTCCACGTCGGCAAGGCAGGCATCGGACGGGCCAATTCGTCGGCAGTCAGCGTGCGCAGCAACGCCGCACAACTGGCTTGGGCAACCGTGTAGAGGTGGGCGATCAACGGTGCGGTAGTCATCGCTCCAGACGTTATGCCCCGAGGCCGCAGGCGTCCTGCTTGAGCGCCAAATCTCCGTCAGCGTGGCACGAAGGCCGCTCAGATGTCCCGGTGGTCTGCCTCGTCGGTGATCCAGACCAGCTCGGGGTGTGGCTACAGGTCGTTGCTGTGGACGAGTCCGTTCACGTCGAGATCGGCGTCTGGAGTACCCGCGGTGAAGTGGCCAATTGAATCGATCGGAAAACGTACCCACGATGGGCTGTGCGAGCCTTCCATGTGACCCACATCGAGATCGGGAAACTCGACCGACATGAGCGCGGCGACTGTCAGATGGTCTCGAAGCTGGTTGCCGGACGGCACCCGTGGCACCAACCGGCGCAGGGCGAGCTCACTGTCGGGATTGATCGTCAACGGCGTGACCACCGATGCGACGTACTCCGACATTGGCCGCGGCCTCGTGCGATGGGACAGGGCATACCACGACCGCTCGGGATCGTAGATCTCGGTGGTCGCGTGGGAACCAGGGCGCCGGCGGGGTGCTCGCATTGCCTGCGGCCACGAAACAGCGGATGTTCAGCGGTCCAGCCGGTCAAACCTGGTTGTCGATGGACACGGACGACGAGTTCGCCGGGCACCAGCGCCGCAGCTCGCGCGTTGTCGAGTTCGGTGATTAGCTCGCGAATTTCGCCGGGGGACAAGCCCATCCCCATCGTCGAGTCGAGCTCGCCACTGGGCGATCTGGAAGTCATACATGACTCCGCCATGGCATCGGGGTGTGCCACTGGTCGGCCTGAATTTCGATCAGGCGCTCAATTCAGCCGGATCAGGCGGTTCAGTGCCAGCTCAGGAGTAGAACGGGTTGTCGCCGGTGGAGTGATCGGTGATGTCGGCAACCTTGTGGATGCTCTCGACCTGCTCGACGATGGTGGTCTGCACGCCTTCGAGCATCGTCATTCGGCTCATCGAGCAGCCGTGGCAGCCGCCGCCCATCGTCATGTAGGCGGTGCCCTTACCGTCGTGGCCTGCGAACGTGACGAAGCCACCATGCGCGGCGAGGGCGGGGTTGACCTCTCCGGTGATGATCGCCTCGATCTCGGCCGACACGGCATCGTCGTGGATGAGGCCCTCGGGCCGCATCGACACCGGCTTGTTCGGGTTCCGCAAGATGAGGCCCGTCGCCTCGGCATAGTCGAGGGTGGCGCCCTTGAGGTTCTCCATGTCCTTGGCGGGGATGATGACCTTCAGCCCGTCGTGGGTACGGACCTCATCGGTGAACGCGGCCTTGGTGACGATGTCGAACGACAGGTCGTAACGAAAGTCCTGCCCGGGCGACGAGATGATCTCGAGCCGCAGGCCCATGCGCTCGGCCTCGGGCTCATCGGCGCGCAGTTCGATCAGCTTGGCCAATGCCTCGGGGGTCATCTCGATGATCGGCTCACTCAACGGCGCCGCGGCGGCACCGGCCGCGAACGGCGAGATCTTCGTGGGTTCCTGGGCAGGTGCTTCGACGGCGCTCACAACTTCGACGTTATCGGCTGGGCGGTGCGGCGGAGCTACGTTCGGAGCATGGCCCATGATCACGCTGCCCCCCGGCCCACCCTCGATTCCCCCGCGTTCGTCGACCATCTGCGGATTGAGACCGCCCTGTTCGCTTCCGCCATCCGTCGAGGTCCACTCAATGCGGCGGTGGCGGCGTGTCCGGGTTGGGACCTGCAACGCCTGGCCGAACACCTGACCTCGGTGCACATCTGGGCCCGGACCGCCGCGGCGACCGGCGAAAAAGTGATGTTTGCCGACCCGACGCCTCCTGCTGACGGTGACTTTGCGGCGTGGTACCTCGCATCCGCCGACGCATTGATCAACGTGCTCGACGGCCTCGATCCCGATGGACCGACGTGGCACATCTTCCCGGGTGAACGTGTGAATCGGGTGTGGCCGCGCCGGCAACTGCACGAGACGATGGTCCACCGGTGGGATGCGGAACAGGCCGGTGGTTCCACCACGGCGCTCGATCCGGTGTTCGCCGCCGACGGGATCGACGAATACTTCGAACTGATGCTGCCCCGGCTGATCAAACGGGCCGCCGGCGATGGCTCACCGGTTGCTCTGCCGACCACCAGTCTGCACGTCCACTGCCTCGATACGCAGGGAGAATGGCTCGTCCTTGTCGCTGACGGTGCGTTGGTGATGACCCGCGAACACGCCAAGGGCGACGCCGCGTTGCGAGGTCGGGCCGAAGACATTTTGCTGCAACTCTGGGGGCGGCCGGTGGCCGAGGGGGCGATCGATATCGTGGGCGATCCTGCCGCCGCCGCTCAGTGGTTCGCCCTCGGCGGCCTGTAACCCCGACGGTCCGCTGGCCTGGGCACTGGTCTTCGGCTTGGGCCGGGCTTCCAGCTTGGGCCGGGCGTCCAGGGCGCGGTGGGCAGAATCGCTGCCAGAGTCCAATTTGGCGCGTGGTAGCGCTCAGAGCGCCACGGGACTCCCCAGTTCTGCCGCAGGACAGGATGCGGGTGCTCTATCACTTCAGCGAGAATCCGGGCATCGAGCGATTCGTGCCGCATGTGCCAGTCACCAACCCGGATCACCCGCCGGCAGTGTGGGCGATCAACGTCAAGCATTCGCCGCTCTACTGGTTTCCACGAGACTGCCCGCGGGCGACTGTCTGGAATGTGACCGACGACATTCCAGGGGGACGAACGAGTTCATCGCCCGGTATTGCACGAGTCGAGGCATTGGGCGACCTCGTCGAGTTGCACGAAGCCGCCGGGATTGAGCTCCACTTCGTTGACAACCTGTGGCCGACGATCGACTGGATCGCGGCAAGCGGGTTGCCGTTCAGCATCGTGCGGAAGCACCTCGCTCAGCCACGAATCACTCACCCACAACGCGCATCAACCCGGGACGCAGACCGCAACCCCGGGTGAAGCACTTTCAGCTGGCTACATGCGACGATTCTCGGCCCGGCGGGGCTCCTGATCTAGGCCGCGACGAACCGCGAGCCGTTCGCTTCGCGGAGACGTACGCCGCGACGAACGGTCGCCGAGCATACAACTCGCCATCGGGTCGCCAGACGCTGACCGTTCGTGAAGGGCTCAGCGCCAACCGCCAGCGACCCTCGTGAACAAGGTGGTGGTGACGGCTGCACAGCGGGAGCAGGTTCGCCCAGTCGGTCGGTCCGCCCCGTTCGAACGGGAGCACGTGGTGGATTTCGCAGTCGAACGACACGTCGCAGTCGGGGAACCCGCACGTGCGGTATTGCGACCGCAACGCCCGGCGTTGAGCCCGGTTGGCCTGGCGCTTCTCGCGCCCAAGGTCGAGCACACAACCGTCACCGTCGAGCACCGCCGGCAAGATCGCGGCGTCGCACAACAGCCGCCGCAGTGATGGCACCGACAGGCCAGCCCCCGAAGACGTCTCGCAGACCGTCCCCTCGTGAAACCCGTGTTCCAACGTTTCGAGGTCGACGAGCACGACTACCTCGGTCGTTCCCGGCCGCTTGGACCGCGACGACTCGAGCACCAGATAGGCCAAGGCGTGAGCGTCGAGTTGCTCATCGTCGAGCGGAGGACCATCGATCGAGGAATCCACGGCCTCGCCCCGGTCGGCGCGGGCCGCACGGAGGGCAACCGCTTCGGCCTCGATCGCGCTGAACAGTCGCGCCCCGGTTTCGGGGTCGAATTGGCCCGACAGGTGACACATGCCGGTGGCCTTGCTGCGCCACCCCCGCAGTCGAGTCTCGTGGAGTTGGCGGGCGCGCTCGGACAGTCCTTCGTCCGCGCGGATCTCGTCGGCGATGTTGCGCACGTAGCGCTCGAACAGGTCGACCGGCGTGATCGAAGCAACCTCGGTGAGCGATGTGGATCGTGACGCGAGTTCGGCCTGCTGCTGCGGGTTCAGCCGAGCCGCGGCGGCAGCGATCGCGTCGACGTGACCGGCCGACACCTCGCCGGCGACCAGCGCCGATGCCAACTCGGGCTGCGCCGACAAGGTTCGCGAGCGTCGTGCCACGGCAGCGGCCTCGCGCCCGGAGAGCCGGCCAGTCGTGCGCAACACCGAATCACCATCGGCCGACTGCCCGAGGTCGGCCAGTTCGTCAGATCGAGCGACAAGCGCAGCGACCAACAGATCGGCGCATCCCCGCACGCTAGCCATGACCCGTAGGGCGGCTTCGACATCGGCCGACGACAACGCCGGGATGTCAAGCGCCTCCACCGAGGCCATCTGTTGCGATCCACTCGTCACGCCATCACCTTGTCGGCTGAATCGAACATATGTTCGCTCCGACTCAGAATTCTCGGATCGATCACCAAGTTGATTGAACCAAAGGGGTACGTCACAGTTCCGAAGGAGATGTTGCAACAGGTCGACGGGCGGCGGCATCGGAGTCAGTATGGAGTTGATGTCCGAACCAGAGGCGAGCGTGGACGAGGCCTTCGCCGAGTTCTATCGCAGTGAGCAACCGGGGGCGATACGGCTCGCCTGGCTGCTCTCCCACGAGCGCGACATATGCGACGACCTGGTGCAAGACGCATTCACCGCCGTCTACCGCCGGTTCGCAACGCTGGAGAAGCCCGCGGCGTACCTACGCATAACGCTGGTCAATGGTGTCGCCAACGGGCTCGGTCGAGCAAGCGTGAAGGCGGTCGCCTGCGCATCGTCCACGCCGGCAGTCCCACGTCGATCGACGGACCAACCGGAGGACTCGCCGATGCGATCGCCCGACTGCCGCTCCCCCAACGAACGGCCATCGTGCTGCGCCATTGGGCCGCGCTCCCCGACATCGAGATCGCCGAGATCCTTGGCGTCCGTCCCGCCACCGTCCGGTCGCTCCTCCACCGTGGCACCATCCAACTACGCAAGGAGATCGCCAAATGAGCCCCGTGAACCCGGCCGTTGAGACCGAAACCCTGCACATTCGCCAGGCTCTCACCGCTGACGCCGCCCGAGCTCCCATCGGCACGCCCACCTGGACCGGCCTCAACTACCCGACGGGCGCCAAAGAAGCACGCCGCCTCAACCCCTGGGTCTACGCCACCCTCGCCGCCGCAGCCGCAATCACCATCGGCGGCATTGCCCTCACTCGAATCAACCACCAACCCGAAGACCAAGCCACCGGATTCGCCCCTCGCGGTACCGAGTATCCCCTAGTCGATCTAGGGGAACCATCGGGCGGTGCCCGAGGAATCACGGTCGCGGCGCTGTCGCGGGCGACCCAACTCCCGGCCGCCATCGTCTCGGGACCGTCCGTGTTGTACGGAAGCGGACGCGCCCCCATGGTCATGTGGTGCGGCCTCATGGCGGTTGGATCGATGGAGGTGCCCGACGGCGGGGCGAGCGGCAACGGCACGTGCCTCGGCATAGATGAGGTACCACAGCCCCTCTTGATGGCCGTCCAAGCGGCGGACGGGCACGACCTCACGATGAACATCTGGGCATGGGTCAACGTTCCATCTGATGCCACGGTTGTCAGCTACGCAGACGGTGACCAGCAACTTTGGCAACGGCCGATCCATCGGGTCGTTCAGTTCCCGGACGTCGTCGGAGACGATGAGCAGGTCACGGCCTACGACTCCATGGGGAACATCCTTGCGACCGTCGACTGGCCAGGTGTTCCTCAGCCTCAGACAGATCAATCCGACGAGGAGATAGCGCTCTTCGACGGCAACCAGGGGGAGCTTTTGAGCAGATCCACATACGACCAGTTCCGTAACTGCCTCGTCGTCGCCGGGGCCTCAGTGTCAAGCGACGGATCGGTGGCTGCCTTACCCGAGCATGTCGACGATCAAAAGACGTTCGATCGGTGTGCCGACATGGCCATTGCGTCAGTTACAGCCGAAGTAGCCCGCCTGCAACCCAAGTTCATTCCGGTGACCTCCGAACCAGCACTCTCGACCCGCACGGTCGAAGGGACCGGCGACACCGTTCCGGCGATCTCTGCCGGATAGCACGACTAACGGGTGAGTGGGCCGCCGCCGTCGCATTCGATGCGTTGGCCGGTGACGTAGCCGGCACCGGGGGAACAGAGCCACAGGACGACCGAGGCCACGTCGATCGGGCGACCGACGTGGCCGAAGGGGCTGACCTGTTCGAACACCGACAGATCTTCCAGGTCCTTGCGGCCGGTCATCGCCCGGGCCAACCTCACGCCCATGTCGGTCTCGACGATGCCGGGAGCGACCACGTTGACATGGATGTTGTTGCGTCGCTCCTCCTTGGCCAGCGTCGCCGACAACGCTTCCATCGCCGCTTTGCCCATGTTGTATGGGCCCCCGTTCGCCGACATTGCCGAGGTGATCGACGACGAGATGAACACGATGTCACCTCGCCCACCCGGCATTGCGGCCCGGGCCCGCATCGACGGCAGAGCAAAGCGGCACATCTGGTGCGGGCCCATCGCGTGCGATGCCATCAACCGCTGTAACTCGTCGGCATCGGTCTCCGCGACCGCACGACCCCGCGAAGCTACCCCGGCGTTGCAGATCAGAATGTCGATCCCGCCGAATGCTTCAACGACTGCCGTGGCCAGTGCTGCGCACTCCGCCGAGTCATCGACTGATGCGCCAAACGCTTGGGCCGTGCCACCCGCCGTCACGATCGAGTCGACCGTGTCAGCGGCGGCATCGGCGTCGCGCCGGTAGTTAACGGCGACGGTCGCCCCTTCGGACGCGAGGAGCTGCGAGATTCCCCGACCGATCCCCCGGCCGCCACCCGTGACGACCGCGACCCGTCCGTCCAACATGCCCATTCGATTCCCCTTTGCCAGACCGTCACAACAGTGCCAGCCTGTCGATATGCGCGACGGCAGCCCGATGGCGATCATTGCCGCGTTCGTCACCACCGGGCGAGTCGACGGGCTAGTCAAACAAGCGAGTCGACAGTGATCCGGCCTGAGATGTCCACGCCACGGTGACCGCCGCCGCCCCCTCTCGTCTGCGACGGCTTGGTTCGATCGGCGGCATCCCGGCGATGCTCGTGGCGATCTTGATTTTCGCCACCGGCTCGACGCTCGTACGCAAGGTAGACGGCAACGGGGTGACGATCGCCTGTTATCGGTCGCTGATTGCTTCGGCGGTCTGGCAGCTGGTGATGGCCACCCAGGGGCGCCATTTAAGTTGGACGACCATCAAACGGGCCGGGCCACTCGGCTTGCTGATGGGGTTCAACATTGCCTGCTTCTTCGTCGGGGTCACGAAAACATCCATCGCCAATGCGGAGTTGATCGGCACGCTCAGTCCGGTGGTCCTACTACCCGCCGGCGCGCTGATCTACAAGGAGAAGACACCATGGCGGGCCCTCCCCTGGGGGCTCGGAGCGCTCGCCGGGCTGCTGCTGGTGTTGTTCAATTCGCCGCCGCGGGGCCGGTCGTCGTGGACCGGGAACCTGCTCGTGGCGGCCGCCGTGCTGTCGTGGGCGACATATCTGTTGGTCTCGAAGAACCTGCGCAAGACGATCCCCGTGCCCGAATTGATGTCGACGATCACTCTCGGAGCCGGGGTGGTGTTGTTACCCGTCGTTGCCATCAACAACTCGTGGGACGGAATTCCCGTCCGCGGCCTTGGCTGGTTCACGCTGTTGGTGTTGCTCGGCGGCGTCGTCGGCCAGGCAATGGTGCTCGTCGCCCAACAGACGCTGCCGATCGCCACGATCTCGACGATGCAGGTCTCACAACCCGCAATTGCCGTCGTCAGCGCCTATCTCTTCCTCGATGAGTCGCTGCGCCGCATCCAGGTCGTCGGGGTTGTCGTGGTCATGATCAGCCTGCTGTTCTTCGCTCGAACGGCCCAACGCATCGCCCTGCGCGCCGTCGTTCCCGCGGCCCTCCCCACCGATTAAGGCCGCGCCGACGGAGCGGCTACGGTCGGCCCATGGAAGGCGTCAAAATTGCTCTCGCCCATCTCGGCATCAGTGTCTACGACTTCGACATGATGCTCGACTTCTACACCCGGGTGATGGGGATGGTGGTCAGCGATACCGCTCCGCTGCCATTCGACCCGTCGATGAAGATCGCCTTCCTGACCACCAGCCCCGGTGACCACCACCAACTGGTGCTCGTGTCGGGCCGCAAGGCCGAAGACATCCCGACCGACCCGCCGATGGGTGGCAGCAAAGGCAGCCAGTTGTTCCAGTTGTCGTTCCGGCTGCCGGATATCGCCACGATGCGGATGGTCAAGCGCCGCGTCGAGGCCGAGGGCCTGCACAACATGGTGCCGATGAACCACGGAAACGCGTGGGCGCTGTATGTGCGCGACCCCGAGGGCAACGCGCTCGAGTTCTTCGTCGACACCGACTGGTATGTGGCCCAGCCGTGCGGGTTCCCGCTCGACCTGTCGAAGTCGGATGACGAGATCCTCGCCGAGACCCGCGAGTACTGCATGGCCCAGACCGAAGTCACCCCGATGCCCGATTGGCAGGCCACCCAGGCCGACAAAATCCGCGCCGCCCAACTCGCGCTCTCGTAAACCCGTGGATCTGGGAATCGCCGGTCGCTGGGCCGTGGTCTGTGCGTCGAGCCAGGGGTTGGGGTTGGCCTGCGCCCAGGCGCTCCACGCCGAGGGGGTCAACGTCGTGCTCAACGGCCGCACCGCCGACAAACTCGCCGGTGTCGCAGCGACCCTGATGGCCACCGGCCCGGCCGAAGTGCAGTTCGTCGCCGCCGACATCACCACGGCGGATGGCCGCGCGGCGCTCATCGCCGCCGCCCCCGTTGTCGACATGTTGGTGACCAACAACGTCGGCCCCAAGCCGGGCCGGATCGACGAGTTGGCCGAGGAAGACTTGGAACGAGCACTTGACCTGCACTTTCGCTCGCCGATCGCGCTGGTCAAGGCCGTGTTGCCGGGGATGATCGAGCGTCAGTTCGGGCGGATCGTCAACATCACCTCGGCAATGGTCAAGCGCCCAAGCGGCACGATGATCGCCTCGGCCGGGGCCCGCGCCGGGCAGAGCGCGGTGATGAAGGCCATCTCGGTCGACGTCGCCCGCCACAACGTGACAATCAACAACCTGCTGCCGGAGCGGATCGACTCCCCCCGCCAGGAATACATGGCCCACCAGGCGATGGACCGCCAGGGCATCACCTACGACGAGGCCCGCCGGCAGCAATCCAACTCGATCGCCGCCAAACGCCTCGGTCTCACTTCAGAATTCGGAGCCGCCTGCGCCTACCTCTGCAGCGTCCAAGCCTCGTTCATCTCTGGCGTCCACCTCCACCTCGACGGCGGCAGCTACCCCGGTCTCGTCTGAGCGGCCCGGCAGGGATTGGGCCCGGTTGGATGGACAACCTCTCCGGTCGCGGCGATCGTTCCGTCGGCGGCGACCGGGCGGCCATCTTCGCAGGCCACGACAAAGGCGACCATGAATATCGTGCTGTCTCCTGCCTTCATAGGACATAGTATGGGTACCCATATGAAGACAACCCTAGATATTGCTGATGGGCTCCTCATTGAAGCGAAGCGAGTCGCGGCACAGCGGCGGATCACGCTTCGGGCTCTGGTCGAGGAAGCGCTCGAACGCGCTCTCTTCGCCGAGGCCCACGAAACCGGCTTTCGGCTGCGTGATTCCACTGTGGATGGAAAAGGAGCCGGTGGGTGGCACGAGTTGACCGATGATCAGCGCACCGCGGCGATGTATGGGGACGCAACCATCCAGATCTCCAGTCAGCAGGACGCGGCATGATCGCGGTTGACACCAACGTGCTGGTGTACGCCCACCGGGTCGATTCCCCCTTCCACGAGGCAGCAAAAGACGTCGTAACCAAACTGGCCGAGGGCTCACGCGCCTGGGCAATTCCCTGGCCGTGCATTCACGAGTTCTATGCAGTGGTCACCCACCCAAAGGTCTACGACCCGCCGTCAACTCGGTTCGAGGCGACGGATCAGTTACAAGCTTGGGCGTCGTCGCCAATGATCAGATTTCTGGGGGAAGCCGATGGGCATCTCGACCGATTCCTGACGATCTGCGACACCGGCAACATCGTCGGGCCGAAGGTGCACGACGCCCGAATCGCCACGATCTGCCTCACTCATGGAGTCGAGCATCTGGTCACCATCGATCGAGACTTCAGTCGGTTCCCCCATCTGGTCACCAAGGCCCCGTTCGCGTGACCCAACCGACACCCCAATCATCGTCGGCGACTGTCCGTACTGAACGCCTCTCGATTGAACCGCTGGTCATCGAGGATGCCGACGAGCTATTCGCCGCGCTCGATCACCCCGACGTCGGCACCTATCTCGGGGGCCCGGAGATGACCACGGTCGAGGCATTGCGTACCCGCATTGGGCATCTGCTCGTGGGCTCCGGTCGGGACCATGAGCACTGGCGGAACTGGGTGGTCCGCCTGACCGCGACCGACGAGGTGGTCGGCCGACTCGAAACGACGGTCTACGACGGCGGCACCTGGGCGGAAGTCGCCTATGTGTTCGACCCTCGCCGGTGGGGAAACGGCTACGCCCTCGAATCTGCCGGTTGGATGATCGACCACCTCCGCGCCGCGGGAACCACCGAATTGTGGGCGGCGATCCACCGCGACAACGCCCACTCGGTGCGGCTGATCGAACGGCTCGGCTTTGTCGCAGTCGACCCGCCGCCGGCCCGACCGGTGGGCTCGTACGACGACGGAGATCTTCTGTTCGTCCGAGGCCGCTGAGAACCCGCTCCCACAGCGGTACGATTCGAGGCGACAACCGAAATGGGGAGCTCGGAGGAATCCGCCGGGCTGAGAGGGTGGCCGCCGTCACCGACCCGAGAACCTGATCTGGGTAATGCCAGCGGAGGGAGCCATATGGTCGCCACGGCCATCATCGTCATCGGGGGGAACCCCCCGCCCGCCTCGATCATCGCGGTCGTACCGCCCGATCGCTTCGTGATCGCCGCCGACTCCGGCTACGACCACGCCGTTGCCCTCGGGTTGACCGTCGACCTGCTCGTCGGCGACCTCGATTCGATCAGCCCGACCGGTCTGGCCACCGCCCGCTGCAACGGCACGACCATCGAGGAACATTCCCCCGACAAGGACGCCACCGACACCGAACTCGCTTTGCTCGGTGCGGTCGAACGAGGATTTGACCAGGTCATCGGCATCTTCGGCGGGGGTGACCGACTCGATCACGCGCTGGCCGCGCTGTTCGCCTTTACCGCACCGCACCTCGCGGGCCGCCAGATCACGCTGTGGTGGGGCGATACCCGCATCGTCGTCCTCCACGACGGCGATGCGGTCGAACCCGCCGGGCTGAACGGCGAACCGTTCAGCCTGCTCCCCCTCCATGGGCCCGCCACCGGGGTCGACATCGTCGGGGCGCGCTACCCGCTGGCCAATGCGCGCCTTGCCGCCGGGTCGTCGCTCGGGGTCAGCAATCTCTTCGGACCTGCCCCGAGCGTCATCCGCCTCGGCACCGGCACCGTCATCCACATCACCCCCCACGCACTGCCGAAAGGCAACTCATGAACCTGTTCCGTGACCGCTCTCTGGCCATCGCCGCCCTGACCGTTGCGATGGTCGCCGCCGCCTGCTCCTCTTCCCAGCCGACCGACAGTTCCGAGACGACGCTCGCCCCGGCCACGCGCGAGACGACGGCGCCGACCGTTGACGCCATCGCCACGACAGCTGTCGGCACCCCGGTGACCACCATCGACGCCATCAGCGACACACCGACCACCATCACGCTGCTCGCCTATGACGCGTTTGTCGAGCCCACCGCACTCCAGGTGTTCACCGCTCAGACCGGCATCTCGGTCACCGTTGCGCGTTCGGGCGATACCGGCACGATGGTCAACAAAGCCCTGCTCACCAGCGGAAATCCCGAGGGTGATGTGCTCTGGGGCATTGACAACACGTTGCTCTCGCGGGCACTCGACGAGGGGCTGTTCGAGCCGTATGCCGCCACCGATCTCGCCGCGATCGACCCTGCGCTTGCGGCCCTCGTCCCCGGCAATGAAGTGACCCCGGTCGACACCGGCGACGTGTGTTTGAACTACGACATCGCCTGGTTCGCGGAGCGCCAACTCGCCCCGCCGACGGGCTTCGCCGACCTGATCACGGCGCCATACAAGGACCTGTTGATCGTCGAGAACCCGGCCACGTCGTCACCGGGTCTGGCCTTCCTGATGGCGACGATCGCCGCCTACCCGAACGGCGAATGGGAGAGCTACTGGGCGAACCTGCAAGCCAACGGCATCACGATTGTCGACGACTGGGACACGGCCTACTACACCGAGTTCACCGCCGGAGGCGGCGGTGGAACCCACCCGATCGTCGTCAGCTACGCATCGAGTCCTCCGGCAACGATCATCTTCGCCGAGGACCCGAAGCCGACCACCCCGACGATCGGGACGGTCGAGTCGACCTGCTTTCGCCAAGTCGAGTTCGCCGGGGTCCTGCAGGGAACCAAGAATCAGGCAGCGGCGCACGCCTTGATCGACTTCTTGATTTCGGCCGAGTTCCAGTCCCAACTTCCCGAGACGAACTTCGTCTACCCGGCCCGCACCGGGGTCACGCTGCCCGAGTTGTTCACCAAGTTCGCTACGCCCGCGAGCGAACCGTGGACCCTGTCGCCTGACGAAATCGCCCGCGAACGCGACGGATGGATCGAACAGTGGAACCTGATCGTCCTCGACTAGCGGTGAGACTCAACACGAGACTCGGCGCAAGACTCAGCACGAGACGCAGCACGACGACCGGCCGCCCGATCGTCGCCGGGTTGGCGGCGGCCCCCGTCGCCTTCGTGAGCGTCTTCTTCGGATATCCGCTGGTCAAGGTCCTCATTCGCGGGGCCTCGATCGATGCCTGGCGGACGCTGGCCACCGATCCGTCGCTGCGTCACATCCTCTGGTTCACGTTCTGGCAAGCCGTCGTCAGCGCAGCCCTGACGGTCGTCGCCGGGCTCGGACCGGCGTTCATCCTCGCTCGACGTGCCTTCCGGGGCCGACGGACTCTGATGACCCTGGTGACGGTGCCGTTCGTGCTGCCAACGGTGGTCAGCGGCATCGGATTCCTCTCGCTCCTGCCCACCGCCGCGCACCGCACGGTCTGGGCCGTGATCGCCGCCCATGTGTGGATCAACCTCGCCCTCGTCATCCGCGGGGTCGGGGCGGCGTGGGACCGACTCGACCCCGATCTGCAATCGGCGGCCGCGACGCTCGGGGCGTCGCCGTGGCTGACGTTTCGCCACGTGACATTGCCGCTGCTGCGTCCAGCGATTGCCTCGGCCGCATCGTTGGTGTTTCTGTTCTGCTTTACGTCGTTCGGGATCATCCGACTGGTTGGCGGGCCGCGCCAACGCAGCATCGAGGTCGAGATCTGGCGGCGAGCAACCCAGTCATTCGATCTGCCCGTCGCCACCGCGCTCGCCGTCGTGCAACTGACGGTCGTGATCGCCATCCTCGTTCGGTGGGGCCGCAGTCGTCCGGCGTCGCTCCGGAGCGGACGGCGAGCGCCGGACGGCCTCACTCGGATCGATCGAGTCGTACTCACCGTCCTCACGGCGGTTGTCGTCGCGCCGATCGGGGCGATCATCGTCCGGTCGCTTCATCCAGCGCCTGGGCGCTGGGGGCTCGCCGCGTGGCGAGCGTTGCGACCGGCGTCGTCGGTCAACGGACGTCCCTCGCTCGTCGCCGATCCGCTCGGCACCCTGCTCACATCCCTCCGAATCGCCGCGGTCGCTGCGGTCCTCGCCGTCGTCCTCGGCACGCTAGCGGCCCTGGCCATCGGCCGAGCGAGGCGATGGGGCCACTGGCTCGACACCGGCCTGACCGTGCCGCTCGGGGCGTCGGCCGTCACGGTCGGTCTCGGGCTGATCATTTCGTTCGACCGCGGCTGGTATGACCTGCGCGGCAACTGGGTGCTGATTCCCGTTGGGCAGGCCGTCGTCGCCCTTCCCGTCGTGTTGCGGATCGTCGGCCCGGTGATCCGGTCGATCCCGGCCGATCAACGTCACGCCGCCGCGGTGCTCGGGGCGTCGCCGTGGAGCGTGATCCGTCATGTCGATCTCGGCGTGGCCCGGCGGGCGATCGGGGCCGCCGCCGGGTTCGCCGTGGCGATCTCGCTCGGCGAGTTCGGGGCGACCAGCCTGCTCACCCGCACCGGAACTCCCACTGCGCCAATCGCCATCGCCCGCCTGCTCGGCCGCCCGTCACCACTTAACCTCGCCTCGGCCTGTGCCCTCGCCACCATGCTCGGAACTCTCGTCGTCATCATTCTCGCCGTCGTCGACCGCTGGCGGGAGGCCACCAATGCCGCCTCCTGATTCCCCTGTGGGCGTGCCCACCACCGGACTACGGGTCGAGGGCGTGTCGGTCACGTTCGGCCACCGCCGCGTGCTCGACAACATCTCGCTCACCGTCGATGAAGGGCACACTCTCGCCCTCCTCGGTCCGAGCGGGTCGGGCAAGAGCACGCTGTTGCGCGTCATCGCCGGACTGATCACCCCCGATACAGGCACCGTGAGCTGGGGCGATGTCGACCTCACCACCGTCGCCACCCACCGTCGCAACGTCGGCATGGTCTTCCAGGACGAACAACTCTTCGCCCACATAAGCGTCGGGGGCAACATCGCGTTCGGGCTGAAGATGGCCAAGGTGCCCGCCGCCGACCGCCGCGCCCGGGTGGATGAACTGCTCGAACTCGTCGGCCTCGACGGGTTCGCCGGGCGGCAAATCACCGACCTCTCGGGCGGCGAGGCCAAGCGGGTCGCCCTTGCCCGCGCCCTCGCCCCCCGGCCGCGCGTGTTGCTATTGGACGAACCGCTCACCGGACTCGATCGCGACCTCCACGACCGACTCGCCACCGAAATCCGCGACATCCTCCACGCCACTGCGACGACGGCGATCCATGTGACCCACGATCCGCAGGAAGCCGAGATCGTCGCCGACCGCACGATACGTTTGGCGACCGCCGAGCATCTGTAAGCGGCGGACTACCGTCGTCGCCCATGAGAGTCGGATTTCTGGGCACCGGTTGGATCGCGTCGTACCACTCGAAGTCCCTGCGCCGCAGCGGCATCGACATCGAACGCGCCGGTTGCTACGACCCGGACCGGGCGCGAGCCGAGGCCTTCGCCGCAGCCAGCGGCCACACCATCTGCGACTCCGAGGCCGAACTGCTCGACAGTTGCGATGCCGTCTACATCACCACGTGGACCTCGGAACATCCTCGGCTCGTGACGGAGGCCGCCAGCCGCGCGTTGGCGATCTTCTGCGAGAAACCCCTGGCCACCACCGTTGCCGACGCCGAGGAAATGCTCGCTACTGTCACCGCCGCGGGGGTGACCAACCAGGTCGGCCTGGTCTTGCGCCATTCCCCCGCCTATTTGTTGGCCCGGCACCTGATCGACGACCCCAACGCCGGCCGGGTGATGACCGTCGTCTGCCGCGACGACCAATTCATCCCCACCCAAGGCCACTACGCCTCGGATTGGGGCACCGATGCGGCCCGGGCCGGAGCCGGGACGCTGTTGGAGCACAGCATCCACGACATCGACATGCTCACGTTCCTGATTGACTCGCCGATCACCGAAGTGGCGGCGCGGCAGGCCAACTTCCACGGCCACCCGGGCATCGAAGATGTGTTCAACACGACGTTCGGTTTCGCCAACGGTGCGTCGGGAACCCTGACCTCACTGTGGCACGACAACCTGGCCCGGCCGAGCCTGCGGCGTATCGAAGTGTTCTGCGAGCGGCGGTTCATCGCCATCGACGGCGATGACTGGTTCGGTCCGGTGGCCTGGACCGATACCGACGGCACCACCGGCTCGCTGGCTGGCGACGCCCTCGTCGAAGCCACATCCCCGAAGCTGGATAGCGACCCCAACCCCGACGTCGTCTTCATCATCGCTGCGCTCGCCCGGCAGCCCGCGTTCCCCGACTTCGCCGTCGCCGTCGACGCTCACCGCGTCGCGGACGCGATGTATCGCAGCGCTCATGGCAACGGCAAACCGATGGTCGTCGCACGGCCCCGACCGACCGTCGAGATCGTCTCGCTCACGGCATCCGAAACCCACGGGGTGCGACTACGGGTGCTGCGCGCCGACACCCCATCGACCGACCCGCGGTATGCACAAGACGACCTGCCCGACACCTGGCACCTCGGCGTGCAGATCGGTCGTCAGCTCGTCGGTGTGTCCACCTGGGCCCCCGAGCGCTGGCCCGCCGAACCCGGAACCCCGGCTGTGCGATTGCGCGGCATGGCCATCGACCACGACACCCAAGGCACCGGGGCCGGAGCCGCTCTGCTGAGAGCCGGCATCACCCGCGCCTGCGCCAACGGGGCCGGACTCGTCTGGGCGAGCGCCCGCGACTCCGCCCTCGGCTTCTACGAACGCTCGGGTTTCGTAGCTGCCGGTGACATGTTCATCGACGAACCCACCGGCATGCCCCACCACTACATCGTCCTGCGCACCTGACCGCGCCCGCCGTCAGCGTCAATCGCAAGTCCACCGGAACTGATTCTTGCCGGTCGTCCCGACCTTGGGCACACATCGCGTCCATGTCTGCGACCCCGGCATCCCAAGAGCTCCGCCGCCGCGCCAGCGTGCTGCGCAGCAAAGCCCAACAACTCGACCACGCCCTGCTCCACGTGGTCCCCCACCGAGCGGGTGATGAGACGTGGATCGGGCCGACGGCGGATCGCTTCGTCTCGGCGCTCCTCATCTCCGTCAGCGACGTCAACTGCGCCGTCGATGAGTTGCGGGTCGCCGTTCGAACCCTGGAGCGAAGGGCGGAGAACATGGAGGCGGTCGCGGCCAGCGCCGCGATCCCCAGCGGAGGTCCGCGCTGATGGGCTACATGGCAATCGACGCGACAGCAATTCGACACCTGAGACGAGCTCTCGGTTCCGCTCTCGACCAGCTCTCCGACCTCTCGCTCACCGACCCGGAGGCCGCCGATGGACGGACCCTCGTACGACGTTCGGTCGAACGACTGATTTCCTGGTACCCAATTCTGGACGGACTTTCCTCATGCACCGCCCTCACGAACTACGAACACGTCGGTGGTTCGCTGAACAAGAACGACCTCACCGTCGCTCTGTGGACCCGTTTGGGCGGTGATGGCTACCAGATCGTCAGCGACCCGCTGGGCACCGGCATTGGCGACCCTTACCTTGAAGCCCAACAACTGGCCGTAACCCTGCGCGACGGCAACATCGAGAAGCTGTTGTCGGACAGCGAGCTCACCTGGTTGCGTGAGCGACTCGACGTCCTCCTGCAGACGCCCGAAGGTCGCTGGGCGTTCATCGACACCCTCGGTATCGACGGCCTCATCAATCTCTCCAACGAACTGCAGAAACGCTGGTGGGATGGCAAGACCTCCGGCGATCCGTCGGTCATGGACAACGCCCACGCAACCCTTGCGGCCATAGGCGCCGCTCTCGCTACTCGTCGCAACGAGGGCGGATCCATTCAACCTGTCGACGTGATCGATGCAACCGACCCAATCGCCGCATCGTTCATGGTCATCGCCATGCAGATCACTCCATCGGAACTCGCCGCGCTCAGCGAGCACATCCTCGACAACTTTGCCGCCAACGACCATTGGTTGGACCTTGCTCCTGTTGGCATGTTGGTGATGCCCGGCGACATCCTCTTCCCGAAGCTCGCCGAGAGCCCCGAAGCAAGTCGAGACTTGCTCCTGCGCTGCCGCGACAAACTCGACGAGATCTTCCAGATGTCCTACGACAAAGCGTCGGTGCAAAAGATTATCGAAGGCGCCGTGGCGTGGAATCCGGACACGTACGCCGCGGGCGTGATACTCGTCCCAACGCTTACGTACCTGAGCGAAACCGACCTCTACTGGGGCTACGACAATTTTGACTGGAGTTTTCTGGGAACGTTGGCTGGCCCGTATGGCCCGCAGTTCACCGTCGTAGGTGGGGACGAGTGGCCGTGGCCGAGCGGTGACGACCAAGCCAAAAACGACGTCTTCACATTCCTGATCGGCATAGCTGGGGCGCTCGACCCATTTCTGGCGCACCAGGCGCGAGCGATCGCCGCCATCATCCAATCCGGCCAGCCGTTGACCACCACCGCTTTCGAGTTGATCTCGGCTCTCAAGGCACTGATCACCAAGGCAGTCGAACACAATCGAATCGACCAGGCAATCGCTGACCAGGCCGTGTTTCAGATGATCATGGCGGTTGTGAGCGCGCTGGCCGGAGCGGCCGGCGGTGCCCTCGGTTCAGTCGGCGGACCTGCCGGAGAAGTCGTAGGAGGTACCGCCGGAGAGAAGGCGTGGTCGAAGTTTCAGCAATGGATGCAGGAAGCAGGCTGGCTCCCGCCAAGCGAGGAGATGATCGAGCTGGGCGAGTCGAGGCTCGCCGACTACCGAGCGATGATCATGACCCATGCCATCGTCATCCGGTACCTCATGCTCCACAACGTGCCGGTCGACTCTTGGCCGGCGCCAGCGGCAGGAATCGACGGTGCACGGCCTGACAAGGATCGGAGCTGCCCCTCGGGCAACTACCGAAACACCATCACCACGTGGTTGGAAGGATCACACCCTGGCGTCACTCCGGCGACCAAAGCAGACTTGAGGGCCATCCTCGATGGCACTCTTTCGGCTGACGGCAGCGAGTATCTCTGCTACGGGTGAACCACCAGTGAGCTAGGCCCAGGTGATGTGTTCGAGGTCGGGAGACTGGTAGCGGCCGAGCAGCCAGGCGGTTCGTCGGGCGGGGGTCAGGGCGAGGGCAGCGGGGGGCAGGTTGGTCATGCCCATCGGGCGGCGGCTGGCCCAGGCCTTGGTTTCGCGGTCGAGTTCGCGACGGACGTAGCCGGTGGACCAGTCGTCGATTGTGAACGCTGGCATCCCGAGGTCGGCGTGATGCACTTCGGTCTCGCGCCAGCGTCGGAAGGGGAGATCGGCGATCAGCATGTCCCCCGCCATGGGGGACCGGGCCCGGCCGTCCCAGGTCGCAGCATTGGCCCCGGCCCAGGCCTGATCGAGGCGCCAGATGGTGCGGCGTAAGTCATCGACCAACTCGTCGATCGGCCGGCCCGCTCCCACGTCGATGTCGTCGCGGCGTTGGGCCAGGCCGCCGGGGTATTGGTCACCGACTTCGCCACGTGCCGCTGCGGCGAACAAGCCAATGTGGCTGTCAGCATTGCGGGCCAGGTGGGTGAGCACATGGCCGCGGGTCCAGCCGGGCAGCAGCGAATCTGCCCGGGCTTCAACCTCAGTCATCGCATCGGCGGTGGCGAGCAGACGTTGGTGGGCCGCGGCGCATCCGGTGACCGTCTCGTGCAACGTTCGTGGGTCCATCGGCGTCGAAGCTAGGCGCGAATCGGGCAGGATGGGGGCCATGCAACTCGGGATGATCGGCCTCGGCCGGATGGGCGCCAACATGGTGCGCCGCCTCATGAAAGACGGCCATGTCTGCGTGGCCCACGACGTCAACGCCGCCGCGGTGACCGCGATGGCCGGCGAGGGAGCCGTACCGGCGCTCACCCTGGAGGAGTTGGTCGCCCAACTCGACACTCCGCGGCACCTGTGGATCATGGTCCCCGCGGCGGTCGTCGACTCGACCATCGAGCGGCTCGCTCCCCTGCTCCTCGAGGGTGACACGATCATCGACGGTGGCAACTCGTGGTACCACCACGACGTCGACCGCGCCGGACCACTCGCCGCGCAGGGCATCCACTACCTCGACGTCGGCACCTCGGGCGGGGTGTTCGGGTTGGACCGCGGCTACTGCCTGATGATCGGCGGCGACGCCACCTCGGTGGCCGAAATGGCTCCGATCTTCGACACGCTGTCGCCCGGACTTGGTGAGATCGAGCGCACCCCGGGCCGCAGCGGCGAGCCGTCGACGGCCGAGCGGGGCTGGCTGCATTGCGGGCCAGCGGGGGCCGGGCACTTCGTCAAGATGGTCCACAACGGCATCGAGTATGGGCTGATGGCCGCCTACGCCGAGGGACTGAATGTGCTGGCCAAGGCCGGTATCGGGGCCGCCAATCACACCAAGGATGCCGAAACCGCCCCGTTGGCCAACCCGGAGTACTACCAGTACGACCTCGACCTGTCAGCGATCACCGAGCTGTGGCGGCGCGGCAGTGTTGTCTCCAGTTGGTTGCTCGATCTCACTGCCGCGGCCCTTGTCGAAGACCCCCACCTCGACGCGTTCGAAGGTAATGTCAGCGACTCGGGCGAGGGCCGGTGGACCGTGCAGGCTGGCATCGACGAGGGGGTTCCGACCCCGGTCTTGGCTGCTGCGCTCTACCAACGGTTCTCATCGCAGGGAAGATCCGACGTAGCCGACAAGGTGCTCTCGGCCATGCGGGCCCAGTTCGGCGGACATGCCGAGAAGAAGCACGGGGCGAAGTGATGCAACCCGCGGCCGATGCCCTCGTGCTCTTCGGAGCGACCGGTGATCTCTCGAAGAAGAAGCTGTTCCCGGCGCTCTACCACCTCGAACGCCACGGCCGCCTCACCACCCCGGTCATCGGTGTGGCCCGCAGCGACTGGACCGACGAAGGGTTCCGCCAGCACGCCCACGACTCGATCATCGCGGCTATCCCCGACGCCACGGCGGCGACCATCGACTCGCTGTGCGCTCGTCTCGACCTGGTCGCCGGGGACTATTCCGCTCCCGAGACGTGGGCCGAACTCCATGCCACCCTCGACAAGCACAACAGCTGCCAAGCCGTGTTCTATATGGCTATCCCCCCGACGATGTTTCCAACGGTCGTCACCGCACTCGCCAACGAGGGGCTCAACGCTCGCGGTCGAATCGTGGTCGAAAAGCCATTCGGTCGCGACCTCGCCTCGGCCCAGGAGCTGAATGCCACCCTGCACTCGGTTTTCCCCGAGGAACGCATCTTCCGTATCGACCACTATCTCGGCAAGGAAAGTGTCGAAGACCTGCTGGTTTTCCGGTTCTCGAACACGTTGCTCGAACCAGTGTGGAACCGCAACTACGTGCGCAGCGTGCAGATCACGATGTCGGAAACGATCGGCGTCGAGGGCCGCGGTTCGTTCTACGACTCGGTCGGGGCGATGCGCGACATCGTCCAAAATCATCTGCTACAAGTGGTCGCCCTGCTGGCGATGGAGCCCCCCGTCGGACCCGAGTCGCAATATCTGCAGGACGAGAAGGTCAAGGTGCTCACGGCGATGCGTCCGATCTGCTGCGACCGCCTGGTCCGTGGTCAGTATCGCGGCTACCTCGACGAGGAGGGCGTCGCCGCCGGTTCCACCGTCGAGACGTATGCGGCGGCCCGCTTCGAGATCGACTCATGGCGTTGGGCGGGCGTACCGTTCTACGCCCGCGCGGGCAAGGCGCTGGCGGGCGCGGCGACCGAGGCCGTGATCGAACTCCGTGAACCGCCACGTCTGTTGTTCGACGAAGCGGGGGGGCCTCCACCCGGGCGCAACCTGATCCGTTTGCGGCTCGGCAAGCGCGACGGCGTCACGTTCACGCTGCAGGCGAAAACCCCCGGACCGCATCTCGACAGTCAGGACATCGACGTGTCGGTCGACTTCGCCGCGGCGCTCGGCGAACGCCGGGAGGCGTACGAGCGCCTGATCGACGACGCGATGGCCGGCAATCCTCGCCGCTTCGCCCGCCAAGACATGGTCGAGCAGACTTGGCGGATCATGCAACCTGCCCTCGACGACCCCGGCCCGGTCCACTCGTACGATCGAGGTTCGTGGGGCCCAAGCGAGGCCGAGGCAATCATCCACGATGGCACCTGGCTTCCGGTGACGACCGGCTGAATCGGTGCACTGATCAGCTTGCCGCAGGCTTCTCGAACCCGAGGAGCGGGTTGGACGGGAAGACATTCTCGGGCCGCAGTTCGAAGCTGGCCCGGTGAATCGGCATCGTCGGCAGGTCTTCGGAGCGCACGATGTGGTGGAAGCCCATGGTGAACCAGGTGACCAGGTCGACATCGACGATCGGCCGTCGGGCACCGGCCCACACCGGCAGTCCGTCTTCGGGCGCGCCCCCGTTGGGTAACGTTCGCCCGCCGGCGAACAGCTGCGTGGGGTCGTAGGCCGTCACCCAAAGCGGGTTCGCCGACCACGGGGCGCGGGCCAGACCTGGATCATCGGCGGCCACCAACGGGGTGGCGATGGCACCGAGCGGGTCGATCACGTAGGCCGGGCGTTGACCGAGTGCATTGGGTGTCGCCGCCTCGACCCGCCACACGTTGCTCCCGGGTGAACCGGGAACGGCAAGAGGTCCTTCTGTACCGATGACCTGGTCAGACGTCTTCCACACGCTTGTTCGACCCGGGTCGTCCGCCACGGCGCTCGTCGTGAGTTGCCGATCGTCAAAACGTTTGGTCGGGCCGCCGACATCGAGATCGAGGCGGAAGTTGATGAAGTGATCGTGATGTACCCCAACCAGGTTGGGGCCGACGAGCGTACCGTGCTGGTGATCGGCGGATGCCTCGAAGGCCATTTGGTCCGGGGCGTCGATCGTTCGTTGCAACACGACGCCGGCCGCGGCGACATCGAAACGGATCGACCCCTCGAGGCCGAACACGGCATCGACGAGGTAGTCGTAGTTCCCGACCGTCGAGATCGACCGAACGACCAGCTCTGTTCCCCCGGCTGCTCCGACCGCAGCCAAACCGAGGTCGCCACCGGCGTGTCGCCACGTGGGCGTGCCGGTGGGCCGTTCGAACAGGCATATCGCCCGGGCGAGCGTGTTGACGTCGCCGAAGTCATTGACGACCGCTCCGGAACTGAAGATCGCCGTGGCCGGGCAATCGATGCCGGGCTGGAGTTCCGACATCGTCGTACCCAACCCGAACTCCCCGGCGTCGAGGAATGTCCGCCACGACCACGCTGGATCCGGGTGTTGGTACGGGACGTACAGATCCGACATCGATGCCTCGTACAACACCAGCACGCGACCCGCGCCAACGTCGATCGACACGTTGTTGAGGATCATCCCAACCCGGCGGTCGAATCGCCAGCGGAAGTTCCACCCGGCCCACTCGGCCGATGAGCCGGCAACGGTGACATTCGGCCCGTTCGGCGCGGCGATCTCGATCGGAGCCAATGCAGCGCGAGCCGGTATCGCCGCGGGCGCCGACGATGCGGCCGATCCGGGCGGACTATCGACGACCGAGACGACCGCGGCGGTATCGACGTCGACGGTGGCAACCAAACCTTCGATCGGGCGAGACCAGAACGTGGACCCGACCCCCTCCTCGGCGTAGCACGAGACCCGCAGGAGACGTTTCCCCACCTCATCGGGGGTACGGGCGGCGCCGGGGCTGAACGCGTAGCAGATCGCCGAGTTCGGTTGAATCCCGCGGGCATCGAGGGCTCGGACCAGACCGATGTCGTTCTTCGCCGCGTTGATCGCCGCGTTGAACTCGTCGGTGACGTATCCCGGGATGAGGTTGGGGGCCGGGGCCGACGACATGACCACTCGACCGATGATGTCGACCACTGCCTCGGTCACGGTGCCACTATCGAGGTCGTGGAGGACCACGTCGGCCGCCCGGGCCCGCGCCTCACCCGGCTGCCAGGCGATCACCCGCGCCTTGTCGGGTGGATGGAGCCCGACGTAGGGGTAGCGCGTCGACTCAGTGACGAGCCCGGCTGTCGTCAGTACCTCGCGAATGACCGCCAACTCCGAGGCCGCAAGCCCATCGAGCGGGTGCGGTTCGTCGGGTAGCGCCTCAGCGATCGTCGTGCCGAGGCCGAGGTCGTCGCTGCTCGGCACCGTGCTGGCAACGATCTCCGGAACTGTCGCCACGCTCACGGTCGACGATGCGACGACGAGCGTGGTCACGACAGACACGGGCGACGCGGGCGACACGGGCGCGGTGCTCCCGCCGCCCGAGCAGCCAGCGACTATAGCGGTGACGACCAGCGGGCCAATCAGCCGATCAAGACCTCTCATCACGACACGCAACTCGCCATTCGATCGACGACCTCGTCGAGAATCGAACCCGACGTCGCCAGGTTGATCCGCACAAACGACCGACCAGTGTCACCGAAGTTGGCCCCGCGGTTGAGTTCCACCCCGGCCCGGGCGAACACGTCGTACGGCTCCTCGTCGAACCCGAGTGGGGAACAGTCGAGCCAGGCCAGATACGTCGCCTCCGGCACCGAGTAGTGCACTCCCGGCATTGCCATGGCCAGTCGATCAGCGAGCCGATGACGCTGCCCGTCAAGATGATCCACCGCGGCGGCCAACCACTCATCGCCTTGCGTCCATGCCGCGTGCGACGCCGCAACGCCCGCGAGGTTGGGGACGCCGAGCAGGTGGTTGGGCAGCTCGGCGATCGCCGTGCGCAGCGCGGCCGAGCCGATGTGGGCCACACCCCATCGCAAACCGGCGAGGTTGAACGCTTTCGACGCCGAGTTAATCGTGACCGTTCGCGCTGCGGTCGTCGGGGACAGCGAAGCGATCGGAATGTGGACCTCGGGGGCGTAGACGAGGTCGGCGTGGATCTCGTCGCTGATGATCAGCAGATCGTGGGCCTCGGCGATGGCGGCGAACGACTCCAGCTCGTCGCGGCGGTACACCCGCCCGGTGGGGTTGTGCGGGTGGCACAGCAACAACACTTTGACCTGCTCACGGGCAATGGTCGCGGCTATCTCATCATGATCCCAACCCCATCCACGGGCATCGGGACGGGCCGCGACCTCCACGACCCGACGACCGCCGTAGCCACCGCAGTGGAGGAACGGCGGATAGATCGGGGTCAGCATCACGATGCCATCGCCCGGTTTGGTGGCCAAGTGCAGCGCCAACTGGATGCCCTGGACGACCTCGGACAGTTCGATCACCTCGTCGGGCGGAGGTGTCCAGCCGTAGCGAGTCGCCATCCGCTCGACGAACACGTCAATCATCGGGGAACGTCCCCCGACCGCCCACGCCGGGTAGCCGACGTCCCCCACGTCGAGCAGATCGCGCAACGCCGCGGTGATCGGTGGGGCGACGGCGAAGTCCATATCGGCGACCCATGCCGCCAGACCGTTGGGGCCGACCTTGCTCCACTTCGCTCCGGGTCGCTGCCGAGCAGCGTCAGCAGTGATCGCGTCGAAGTCGTAGGCGGTCATCGCGGAGTTCCAGACATCACCCGGCGAGGTTACGTGAGTCAGCCGCCGGCCCACGCCTGAGCGCCGCCGCCGCGTAGTCTGAGCGGTGCTGTCGATGGCCTGGGGAGGTCGTGTGAAGTCGATCTGGTTCCACCTCATGCCGTATCCGGACCTGCCGGAAGATTTCACCCGCGAGCACCGCTCGGTGTGGGTCGACATCGATCCGGCGTTGTTCGATGCGGGCGTCGCCCACCGGGCCTACAACGACTACATCGACGAGTTGGAGTTCGCTGCGGCCTGCGGATTCGACGGAGTCGGCATCAACGAACACCATGCCAACGCCTATGGCATGATGCCGAGCCCGAACATCATCGCCGCGACGCTTGCTCGCACCTGCCCCGACGCAGCGATCGTGGTGATGGGCGACTCGGTCGCGCTCTATAACCCCCCGACGCGGGTGGCCGAGGAGTTGGCGATGCTCGACTGCATCACCAACGGCCGGATGATCGCCGGCTTCCCG
>JANNNL010000720.1:0-4697 GCA_031398525.1 Actinomycetes bacterium
GCCGCCGGAGAACTGCAGCAGTTGATCTATCGGCGTCTCGGCCGCGACCCGGTCGAATGGGAGACCATCAAGGGCTTGCTACCCCCCGATGTCGTCAGCCCTGCCAGTTTCAACGTCGAAGCAGCCACCGCACTGGCGGTCAAGGCGACGGCCAGCACCTCGCCAGCGGCGACCACACTCCCGGCCTGGACGATCGCCGAGCCGCTTCCGGCGGCCACGTTGCTCGCCTGGTACCGCGAGGCCGAGGCGGTCACCGGGGTGCCGTGGTCGCTGCTCGCCGCCATCAACCTCGCCGAGACCCGGATGGGCCGCATCGTCGGTGTCTCCTCGGCGGGAGCGGTCGGCCCGATGCAATTCCTGCCAACGACGTGGGAGGAATGTTGCATCGGCGACCCGACCGACACCCGCGACGCCATCATCGGCGCGGCGACCTACCTCGCCTCGAATGGCGCTCCCGACGACCTGCCCACGGCGGTGCGCCGCTACAACCCGAACGACGCCTACATCGCCTCAGTGCTCGCTTATGCCGCGAACATGGCAGCCGACGAGCGGGCCTACGTGGGATATCACGGGTGGCAGGTATTCGTCGGCTCGGTGGCGGGCAGCCTTCGGCTTCCGGTCGGCTACGCCGCGACCGAGCGGGTCGACGCCGCAACATACGCCGCCGCCAATCCGCAGGATCGCGTCGGCTGATTCCTCGGGGAACAGACTGGCCCAGTGACCCCTCCACCCGTCGGCCCGCCCGTTGGCCCACCCATCGCTCCTCGGCTCGGTGAGCGACGCGTCCGGTTCACCGCCGACGATGTCGAGTTTGATCTCGTGGTGCCGAACGACATGTCGGTGCTCCAGATTTTGCGCGATATCGCCGGTCACCCCCGCCCGGCGTGGCGGTGTGAGCTCGGAGTCTGCGGGTCATGCGAGTCGCTGATGAACGGCGAGGTCGTGCGCCTGTGCACCTTCGGTCCCAAGCGCCTCGACGGCGCCGTGATCCTCACCCCCGAACCCCAACCCGACCCCGGGCCCCTGTTCCCCTGATCTCAGCTCGCCCTCCGGCACCGCCTGTCGACCCGCCGATGCCTGCGACGTCCATGCCTGACGAGATTCGGCTACCAACCGCCGGGGGCGGTGGGGGTGTTCCAGACTTCGACGATTTGGTCGTTTTCGAAGCGGAAGATTTCGATGCTGGCGGCGTGGCCACCGCCGTCATAGGTGAACTCGTAGGCGACGGTGATCGCGTTGTCGCCGTGTTCCCACATCTGGCCGTTGATCAACTGGAAGCCAGGGAACTGCTCGGCCGCGCCACGGAATCGAGCCAGGTTTTCGGCGCGGGTGATGGATACGGTCCGACCTGGATCGTGACGAACCGACACGTCCCCAACCATCGAAGCGAACAGTTCCTCGTCACGCGAGTTCCAGGCAACGGTGTAGCGCTCGACGAGTTCCCGGGGTGAGGTCATCTCCTCTGTCTAGTCCGCTCAGCCGCCGGCGGTCGACGAGACCATGCCGCCATCGGGGTGGAGGATGGCGCCGGTGTAGGTGCGGCCGTCGTCGGAGCAGAGGAACAGGGCGGTGCGGGCGATGTCGTCGGCGTCGGGGAGGATGCCGAGCGGGGCGGCCAAACGTCGACCGTCGAGCCACGCTTCCTGGGCCGCGGGGTCGTCACCGGCTTGGCCTTGGGCAATACCGGCGAGCATATCGGTGCGAACGTACCCCGGGCCGATGGCGTTCACACGGATGCCCTGACCAGCGAGTTCGTGGGCGAAACAGCGGGTCAGCATCCACACGCCGGCCTTCGATACCGAGTAGGCTCCAGCCGTCGCCCGCTTCGATGCGATCGACGCCAAGGTGACGATCGAGCCGCCCGAACCCTGGTCGCGCATGTGGCGAGCGGCCTGCTGCACGGTCAGAAACACACCCCGAAGATTGACGTTCTGCACGAAGTCGAACTGCTCGGGTTCAAGGTCGATCAGCCCGCGAAAGCCCCCGGCCTGGCCCGGGGAGCCGGAGGTTCCGGCGGAGGCAACCGCGATGTCGATGCCACCCAAACGCTCCGCCGCCGTGTCGATCGCCCCGCGGATCGAACCGACGTCGAGCACATCGGCGTCGATGGCGAAGGCCGTGCCTCCGCCGGATTCGATCCGAGCAACAACCGCCGCGGCGTGAGCGGCGACCCGTGGAAGATCGAGGATCGCCACCGACGCGCCCTCGGCGGCGAACAGCACTGCGGTCGCCGCACCCAGGCCGTTGGCTCCTCCGGTGATGATGGCCCGGCGACCGGCCAACCGGCCCGGCATCACGCCCTCCTCATGTTGACGATTTCGAGCAGGTCGGCGTGGATTGCCGCGTTCGAGGCGACGACGTTGGCCAATCCCCGGCCGAGGTTGGGTGGGTTGCCGTCGAAGTCGGTGACGATGCCGCCGGACTCCTGAATCAGCAGCGTCGCCGCGGCGTTGTCCCACGCATACGTGGCGCCCTTCTCCACGAAACCGTCGATCTTCCCGGCGGCGATCCACGCCATGGCGAACGCCGGGCAGCCGATCGCCCGCACGCCCCGGCAATGCAGGTACATCTGCTCCATCCGCAAGACGTGTTCGCGGATGACCACCGGATCGTCGTTCTGCAGACCGGTAGCAATCACCGCCTTGTCGATCGCCATCGTATCGCCGCAGGTCAGACCGGTCGGAACACCGGCCGCCGTGGTGTAGATCTCCTCGGTCAATGGGTTGTAGATCACCCCGGCCATCAACGGACCGTTCGCCTCGCGCACGGCGACCGAAACCCCCCACGGCGACAGGCCGCGGGCGTAGTTCGAGGTGCCGTCGAGCGGGTCGACGATCCAGGTGTACGGCCCACCGACGGTGCCGCCCGAGCCCTCCTCCCCCATCAACTCATGATCGGGATGGCGTCGAGTTAACACCTCGAACACGGCGGCCTGCGACGCTTCATCGGCCCAGGTGACTATGTTGGAGCGCTCCGTCTTCTGGATGACTTCCTTGGGGCGGCTGAGGCCCTCGATGAGTTTGGCGCCCCCGGCGCGGGCCGCCTCGACGGCGGTTTCGAGCAGGTTCATGAGGTCCGACCGTACGCGATGGGGAACGGAGAACGACGTTTTCAGGTGTGACCGGCTCCACAAGTACGCTGACCGGGCGGTGACCGGGTGGGCACCGAGAGCAACACATTTAACTCTTCTGGGGGTACACCGTGGGTGACATCGTTTCCGTCGATTCCTTGTTGGACGGCTGGTATCCGGGCTGGACGCCGGAGCTCATCGACGCTCCGTACATGAAGGCCAAGGCGCTGCCGTTCTCGAAGGAGGACGAGTCGAGCTTCTGGTTCGCCGACTTCCACTGGCCCCGCGGCTTCTCGCCACTCGGGTTCTCGTTCGCGCAGCTGGCCGGGTCGTTCGGCACCCAGCTCGCCGCCCACCAACTCCCCCTTCCCCCCGCCGGGGGCCTGCAGCAGCGCATGGGTGGGCCGTTCCTCTACGAGGGCGAAGTGCCGATCACGTCGGCGTGGGAGATCGGCTTCCGCGCCGCGCGCATCGAGCGCAACATGCCCAAGTTCCTGACGAACTTCGATGCCATCTGGGAGGAGCGCAAGTGGGAACTCGACCTCGGGCTCGGCTACTTCGAGACCTACGACTTCGCCGGCAAGTCGATGGCCGAGATCGGCCAGTACACCGACGACGCCGTCACGTTCCTGCAGCGTTCGTGGGAAATCCACTTCGAGATCATGTATCCGCTGCTGGCGATCTACGTGCAGCTCTACGGGGTGTGCGCCGGCAACGGCATCGACCCGGGCAACATCGCCAAGATGCTCCAGGGCCGCGACTCCAAGATCATGGAGACCGACCGGGCGATGTGGGACCTGGTCGATGAGGCCAAGCGCCTCGGCATCGCCGGTCTGTTCGAAGTCGAGCCGACCGAGATTCGCCCGGCCCTCGCCAAGGCCGGGGGCAACGCCTCGGTCTGGTTGACCAAGTTCGACGACTTCTTGAAGGTCTACGGCTGGCGCACCGAGGGCATCGCCGACATCAACATCCCGTCGTGGATCGAGGATCAGTCGTCGCCGCTCGGTCAAATCCGCAACTTCCTCAAGCAGGAGCATCGCCATAACTTCGATACCGCCCTCGTCACCTCGCACGCGGAGCGCGACCAGGCCATCGACGAGGCTCGCTCGATGCTCACGGGCGAGAACCTCGGCGCGTTCAACGAACTACTCGGCATTTGCACCGTGGCCAACTTCGCCTGGTGGAACGAGGATCACAACTACTACATCGACCTCCGCTCGGCGATCCCGCTGCGCCGTGGAGCCCTGGCGTTGGCCGAAGCCGTCGGAGCCGACAAGATCGACGAGACGACCTTCCTATTCCTCAAGGAATTCCGCCAGGTCGCCAGCGGCGAGAAGCAGTGGAAGGACCTGGCCGGCATCGCTGCGGCCCGCCACGACTACTACGACTCGTACCAGTCCAAGCGCTCCGAGATCCCCAAGGTCGTCGGTGTGATCCCCGAGAAGGTGGAAGACCCGGTGCTGATCGAGATCTTCGGCATGCACCACCACTACTTCCAGGCGCTGAAGGCCGACCCGACCAGCGACATCCTGACCGGCTTCCCCGCCTCGGCCGGCAAGTACATCGGCACGGCCCGCGTCATGCTCTCTGCGCTCGAACTGTTCGATTTGGAAGACGGCGAAATCCT
>JANNNL010000725.1:0-1082 GCA_031398525.1 Actinomycetes bacterium
CGGTCGCTCACGGCCGCCGGCAACGTTGCCCGAGTTGTACGCCGAGCAAAGATCGAAGAGGGCATCAGCCATCCGTTGTTCGTGAATACGGCCCGAATCATCGAGGCGGTGCTGACGAGCAAGGTGCTCGATCGTCGCGCGAACCTGGGCACCGCATTCGGGATCGAGCGCCCCCTCGATGCCGACCATGCCATCGGCGCGTTCCGAGAACCGCAGGTAGCGACGAGCCCGCAATACCTCGGCGTCAGCGGCGTCTTCCACGGGATCGTGGAGCGCCTTCCAGCGTTCGACCTCGGAGCGCATCTCCTTCGGGTCGGTGATTGCGGCCTTCTCAACGAGCGCGGCACCATGGGCGGCGAAGGCGGGATGCTCGGCCACCTTGGCGACCTGCGAGGCGTTGGAATGAGACACGTCGGCGAGTTCCGGAGCCAGCTCCAGAGCCTTGCCGAGTTCAAGCTCACGACGAGCTTGACCAGAAGAAATAGAAGCCTGATCGGCGATGAACGCGGCTGGCGACGACGCCCCGGAATCGGCCCAGGCTGTCGAATTGGCCGCCAAGTGGGCGAGTCGAGCCCGGGTCGCGCTGAGGCCGTCGATGGCCATCGACACCCGGGAAATGGCTCGGCGCAACTCGGAAGAATCCAGCCCCGATAGGTCGGCGCGACGCAACTGGCCCTCCACCCGCATCAGTTCGGTGAGTCGGTCACGAACCATGGACGAATTCTAAGGGAACTGGTGTACGGGAACAAGAGTTCCCATCGAATCTTGACAGAGTCGCTTCGTGTACCGGAGCGATCACCGATCCGTGGTCAAATGGAGTCGTGGATTGGGAGTCCGTAGCGCTGGTCGGGGCGTCTCATCAAGAAGCTCTACAAGGCGTGCTCGACACATTCCTCAACGTCAGCGATCGTCACGGGGCCGACTCCATCTCCTCGTTGGTGAGGGAGGATTCGGGGCAACGCGCCTGCTCCGGGAGGTTTTTGAGTCGCTGACCAGCGAGTATGACCGCAACGGTTTCTACGTCGACACCCTCCCCGTCGACAGTTTGGAGGCTGCCCACGCCGATGTCACGCAGGTAACCG
>JANNNL010000092.1:0-4515 GCA_031398525.1 Actinomycetes bacterium
GATGTCGCGGCGGCCATGCAGGTCTCGACCAACAGCGTCAAGAAGCACCTCCAGCGCGGGCTGGCCAAACTCCGCCGCCTGGTGCCCGACGAAGGAGCCGACCTTGCCCTCGCCTGAACCCCGATCCACCGAGGAGATGCTCACCGTGGTCACCCGCCACGCGGCCTACCGCCTGGGCCGGCGCGCTCGTCACCGTCGCATCCTCAAGCTGTCCGCCGTCGTCGTCCTCGTGGGTTCCGTCGCAGCTGCCGGGCTCTACGTCCGAACCGGATCGGTCGAGAGGTTCACCTCGAGAAACTGCATGACCAATGCCGGCTCGGCGCGTTGGGGTTGAGGCAGCCGGGTGAGCACCGAGTATGTCTCGATGAATACGTGACCGACGACCGACGGTTTGGCCGCCAGCGCCTGCTTCGCCCGCTCATGGTCGTCGTGCCAGGTGGCAAACGCGGCGATCAACACACTGGAATCAACCGTCTGATTCAACGCCGCCCCTGCTCCAGCAGTTCGCGAACGGCCTCGGCCGTCAGCTGGGGCAGCGGTTCGTCGGGCTCGCAGACGAGCACCCCGTCACGCTCAACGAGTCGCTTCGCAACCGGCTGAGGGCTAATGATGATTCGACCATCGACCTCGACCACCTCGACCGGTCCGCCGTCGGCCAACCCGATTGCTTCCCGCAGCGCCCGACCGATTACCAGCCGACCTGCCCGATCAATGGTTCCAAGCATGGTAGAAAGATACCATTGTCCGTGGCCGCTTTAGGGCGGGACCATCTGGGCACACCGGTCACGTCACCTCAAACCCCGGACCCCTGCGGGGCTTCAACCACCCAAACCGGGGAGGTTCGCGAGGTCACGGTGTTGGTGAAGAATTCTGAGCACCCGGATCTCGGACCCGAACTCGACGTAGAAGATCGCGTACGGAAAGCCATCGACGACAAGGAACCGCAGACCCTCAATGTCCAGCACCTCGGCCAGACCGGCGGAGCCGACACCCGGCGCGCGAGCGATCAGCGATACCGCTTCGCCTACGGCTGTCTCGAACCGCTCGACGACATGCGGCGCTTCGCTCAGGTAGAAGTCGACCGCACCTTCGAGGTCCTCGACGGCCAGCGACCGGAATTCAACCTTCTTCACCGAGCAGCCCGGGCGACACGCGCTCGCATCTCCTGCTGCACCTGGTCCCACGACACGTCAGGCCGGGGATCGGCCAGACTCTCGACGAGCAGCGACCGCACGTGGGCCCTGGCTTTGTCACGCCGAATGAGTTGTTGCACGTACGCGCTTGCCGTCGCGAACATTCCAGACGCAACCTGCTCGTCAACGAAGGCGCGCATCGGTTCTGGAAGCGAGACGTTGAGTGTGGACATGGCCAGAGGTTAGCACCAGTTAACGAAAACTGCCAAGAATCTCGAAGTTGTTCACATCTAGGAATCTGCGGGCCCGGCCGAACAGATCGACCCCTGGCCGAACCCTTGTCCGGTCGGTCCTCCCGCTCGGCGGCGATAGGCGTGAGCCCTGGATGACGCATGCCGCTGCCCCGGACCGGCTGGGATTCAGCCGGGTTCTTTGGGGAGGCCGAGGACGCGTTCGCCGACGATGTTGCGTTGGATCTGGCTGGTGCCACCCCAGATGGTCTCGGAACGACTGAAGAAGAAGGCCGACATCATCGGGCTGACCGGGTATCCATCGCGGCGCTTGTCGCGCCCCGATCCGGGCCATGAGCCAGCGGTGGGACCGGTGTTGACGAGCATCGCCGAGGCCCCGTAGATGTCGAGGGCGAGTTCCATCGCCTCTTTGTGCATCTCGGACCAGAACATTTTGTTCATCGCCCCAAGTGCGGCAACCGACGGATCCTTGCGACCCGAGACCGTCGCGCTCAGCGAGCGCAGGCCGTGGATTCGCAGGATCTGGATCTTCGAGTAGTACTTGGTGAGGCGCTGGCGCACGCTCGGGTCGTCGATCGCCCCATTGGCCGTGGCCTGTTCGGTGAGCAGGCGGAACTCCTCTTCAAAGCGGCGGTAGCCGGTGGTCGCGCTCATCCCCCGCTCGAACCCGAGCGTCGAGTTGGCGACCTTCCAGCCGTCGTTGATGCCGCCGACGACGTTCTCCTTCGGGCAGCGGGCGTTGTCGAAGAACACCTCGCAGAATTCGGCGGTGCCATCGGGCTGCACGATGCCGCGCACCTCGACGCCGGCCTGACGCATCGGCACGAGTAGGTACGAAATGCCCTTGTGCTTCGGCGAATCGGGGTCGGTGCGAGTGAGCAGGAAGCAGTAGTCGGCGTGATGGCCCTGCGTCGTCCACACCTTCTGACCGTTGATGATCCACTCGTCGCCGTCGAGGATCGCGGTGGTCTTCAACGACGCAAGGTCGGAGCCGGAGTTCGGCTCAGAAAAGCCCTGGCACCACGACATCTCGCCCTTCAGGATCTTGGGCAGGAACTCACGCTTCTGCTCCTCGGTCCCCCATTGCAGGATCGTCGGGCCGACCAACGTGTCGCCAAAGAAGTCGGCCCGCAGCGGAGCCTTGGCCTTGGCGAACTCCTCGGCGAGCACGACTCCCTGCATCGTGGTCAGTCCCTTGCCGCCGTACTCCGTCGGCCACGTGGCACAGATCCACCCGCCGTCAAACAACTTCGCCGGCCAGCCCTCGTTGAACGCCTTACGTTCCTCGGCCACCATCTCGAAGCCCGGCTCGAACCAGCCATCGGGCAGATTCACCGTCAACCACTTGCGGATGTCAACACGGAACGACTCGGCGTCGGCGGGGTAGCTCAGATCCATACCCCAAATCTTGACCCGCCGGTCAAGTCACCGCAACTGCAACTCCGTCACCCGGCTTCCAGCCCGTTGATCACGCCGTCATCCACGGATGTTCGCGTCGAAAGGTCGCGATGACATCGCGGCGCGAGACCGGGCCGAATGTTCTGTTCGCCCCCGGTTCAGCGGCAGTGTCGGTCGGTGCTGACGGCTCGCACCGGTCGGTCAGCACACGGTCGAGGCGCAGAGCACGGACCGCGTTGTGACCCAGGATCTTGGCCTTGCGCTCGGCGGTCAGCGCCGGATAGCCGAACCGTTCCTGGAACTCTGCGGAGATCTCGAACGACTGGAACGCCGCGATCTGATCCTGCGGACTTCCGTACCAAATGGAATCCGTCCCCCACAGAAGGTTGTCCTCACCAACCGCGACCATCAGTTTGCCGAGCAGATGGGCCGCCTGGTCGACATCGCCCATCACGATCCGCCAGGTCGAGCCCAGCTCGGCATACACATTGCTACCCGCCGAAACCCCCGCCGTCTGCAACGACTGGATCAACCGATCGACGCCCCCACCATCGGGCCGAAACTCATTCTCGACCGTCCCGACCTCGTAACCAGAGTGGTACACGAGAAACCGAATGTCGGGGTGCCGAGCTGCCGCCGGACCGATGTCGGCTGGTGATGCCGCTGCGTTCCCGCCGGCGAGGCCCTTGTGCACCGCGACCACCGGCACACCAAGGCGCTCGACCTCGGTCAGGAACCGCTCCCCGAGCTGCGGACGCTCGGGATCGTGGTCATCGAGAAACCACCCATTCGGGGCGTGGGTGTAGACCTTCCATGCCGAGATCTCGTGCTCGGCAACCACTTCCTCCATCGCCGCGACGACTGCCTCGAAGCGGCCGACGTCGGGGACCGCGTGCCCCTGGATCAACACCCGACCATCGCCGCACAGGTCTGCCGCGACTCGCCTCCCCCGCTCCATTGCCTCGATCGACAACGGGTTGGCCTCGCCGACGACCGGGATAGCCGAGAGCACCGCCATCGTCGTTGCGCTCTGAGCGAACACCAGGTCGGCCCATCGCTGGGGCGAGAAACACGCCCGACGATCCGGATCCCCACAGCCGGCCTGGGGAAACGATGTGAACTCGACCGCGTTCGGGTGCAACTCATAGTCGAGCAGATGGTTCTGCACGTCGATAATCGGATCACCAGCGGGTGGGGTCAGCACGGAGGTCGCCAACTCCGACTCGGTCGCTGCGACGTCAGGGACAGCAAACGTCCCACCTGATCCGGTGATGGTTGGCTGCGATCTGCCCGGCCATGTCGTCGACGTCGGCGCCGACCGGCGGGCTTCGCTGCGACAGGCGTCGAGCGCGAGCAGACCGGCCGCCATCCCACATGAGGAGGTCAGGAATCGGCGGCGGCTCCACCCGAGGCGGACGGCGTAGTCGTCGACCGATCGCCGGGCGCGGCGCATTGCTTCCGCCCGCACCGGGTCGATCGTCGGCGGCACGAACTCACCGTTCGAACAGGGCCAGAGCTTCAGTGGGAGCGGAATCTCCCGATCGTCGTCGGTGGCCATCGGGCCCACGTTAGAGCGCCGGCGACATACCCTGAACCGTTCTGCAGGGCACTCGGCCGACAAGCTCCGTACCGCCCAGCCGCGCCGGCCAGCCCGCCGCCGCCCTGGGCCTCGACGAGGCTCTTCAGCAGGTCGTTGGTCAGCAACTGCTGCTCCACGCCGGCCATCTGGGTCA
>JANNNL010000084.1:0-10071 GCA_031398525.1 Actinomycetes bacterium
TGGCCATCGGCTCGGTGCCGAACACCGACGGGCTTGGCATGGAACTCACCGGCGTCGAGATGGACGGCGGCTACATCCCGATCGGTCAGCACTGCCAGTCGAATGTGAAGGACATCTACGCGGCGGGCGACGTGTCGGGCAAGTTGCCGTTGTCGTCGGTGGCCTCGATGCAGGGTCGCAAGGTGGCCGAGCACGTGATGGGCCTCCATACCCGCGCCCACCGCCATCTCGACTACGACAAGGCGGCCTCGGCGATATTCACCGAGCCCGAAATTGCCGATGTCGGGCTCGCCGAAGCCGAGGCATTCTCGGCCGGACGCAAAATCCGAGTGACCAAGGTGCCGTTCTCGGCGACACCGAAGGCCCTGATCAACGGCGATACTCGCGGGTTCGTGAAGATCATCTCCGACCCGGCGACTGGGGTAGTGCTCGGCGGCTCGATCGTCGGTCGTCACGCTGCGGAACTGATCTCGGTGATTGCGCTCGCGGTCACGGCGAATCTCAAGGTCACCGACATCGTCGAGTCACTCTTGGTCCACCCAGCTCTCGCGGAAGCCCTCGCCGAAGCCTCGGAGTAGCCCGGCTTGCTAGAGGGCGACTTCTGCCGGAGCCGGAACGGGGTCGGTCGCCGTCTGGTCCTGCTCGGAGCTCGACAGCACCACGATGCCCACGAGGATCATGCCAACGGCGGCCAGCCGCCAGGCAGTCACCCGCTCGGCGAACACGACCACACCGAGCACGTAGGCCAACAGCGTCTCGCAGCCGAGCACCATCAGATACGCCGGGCCGATCTCACCACTTCGGTGAACAATGAGCGCATTGACCGCAGCCCCGAGGACGAACAAGGTCAGCATCCCAACAGTTGGAAGCAGGCGACTCAACCCCTCCGACGGTTTCATCAGCACGGCACCCACGCTGTACATGAGAGCCGCCACCACGCCAAGCGCCAACGATTTGGAATCCATTCCGCACTACCTCCGCCATACCCGAGCCGCCCGCCGGCCAGAAGATACACACTCCGAGTGTTTGTGAACGGCAGCGCGACAGGTTTGGGTGGTCATGTGGCCAAATTGACTACTGATCCTGTGGTGACCGGGTATCAGATCGGTAGTTGCGAAACCGAGGCAGGGTGAGGTGAATGGCGACTGCTCCGACCGCGCATAGTGCCCCGCCCGTCCAGACGGCGGTGCCGGTTGATGTCAACCGGGCCGCAACCCCGGCCTCCATATCGCCGAGTGCCGGACCAGTGGTCCAGACCGCCATACCGACGCCCTCCATCCGCCCGCGCATCGCGGCAGGCGTCGCATCGATCAGCATCGCTTGGCGAAAGACGCCCGAGAACATGTCCATCGCCCCGGCGACGACCAGCGCAGCCACTGCCGCCCACAACGGCCGAACCAGGCCGAACACGACGATCGCCAGCCCCCAACCGGCGACGAATGCGCTGATCGCCACGCCGTGACGGCGGACTCTCGGAGCCCAGCCGCTGAAGGCGCTGGCCACGAACGCTCCACCGAACGGCGCGGCATAGAGCAGCACGGTGGCGAGGTCGGAGTTGTTGTAGCGCTCGTCGAGCAGGCCGGGGAGCAAGGCCGTGGGGAACCCGAAGACCATTGCGTTCATGTCCTGGAGGAATGACCCAATCAGCGGCTGATTGCCGCGCAGCATCTTCAATCCGCTGGCAACCGACCGCAGCGTCGACTCCGGGGCGTCATCGGCGTGGGCCGGGATGGGCGGGATCTTGGCCATCCGGACAAAGACGGTGAGGCCGACGACATAGCTGAACATGTCGAGGGCGAACGCCAGTCTGAGCCCGCCGATGGCCTTTGCCCCGCCGGCGAGGGCTGGCCCGATCAACCATGATCCCGAGTAGATCAGGCTCTTCAGGGCGATCGCTGCGGTCACATGCTGCGGTTCGACAATCAGCGGCACCGCTGATCGATTGGCGGGTGATGACGCCGCATGCACCGCGGCGAGAATCACGGCGATCACGTAGACGAGCCAGAGTCGGGGGCGATCGAGGAAGGCGTTGGCCACGAGTACGGCGGTCGAGACCAGGCCGACCACCTCGCAACCGATGATCAGCCGGCGGCGTTCGACGCGATCGGCGACGGCCCCACCGATCAGCGACAGCCCGAGCCGCGGGGCTACCGTGACCAGGCCGATGAACGCGACGGCCAGGTTCGACCTGGTCAGTGCATACACCTGGAGGGGTAGGGCGACATCGGTGATCCGGCTACCAATGGCCGACGACGCCTGGCCGATGAAGAGCAACCGGAACTCGCGGTTGACCCGGAACGGCGTCGTGTCAACCGTCAGATCACGCCAAGCCATGCCCGGCGAACCGTATCGGGTTGGCCGGTCAGGTCACCGGACGAAGCTGGGCATTCAACACGACCACCCCGGGCCCATATGTCTCGTCGAAGTACTCCTGTGCCCCGGCGGGCGCCACGGCCACATCAAGCGGGATCGTGCCGCTGAGCGGATCGCCACTGCTGGACTCGTTCGATGGTGGCTGTTGCTGCCCCGCTGGGCAGTAGCGGGCTACTACTCGATGATGACGACGACGTCGCCGGCGCCGACGGTGTCGCCTGCGGAGACCTTGATCGCTTTGATGATGCCGGTCTTGTCGGCTTGGATCTGGTTCTCCATCTTCATCGCTTCGAGGACGACGACGGCCTGGCCAGATTCGACGGCTTGGCCGACTTCGACCAGCACCTTGACGATGGTGCCCTGCATCGGCACCGTGATCTGGCCCGATCCGCCGCCAGCGGCTCCGCTGGCAGACTTCGCCCGGGTCGCCTTCTTCGGTGCCGCGGCGGGGCCGGCGGCAACCATCGGCATATCGGGAACCCACATCTTGACGGCGAAGCGCTTGCCGTTGACCTCGACCGTGGTCGAACGCTGTACCAGCGGCGCAGCCTCATCGTCGGAGGGGACCGGGGGCGCGGGCGTGGCGATGCCCGACAGGTCGAGCACCTCTTCGACCCACTTTGTCGAGTGGGTCACGGCAGCGAAGTCGGGGTGACGCAGGATCGCCAGGTCGGCCGGAATCGTGGTGGCGACGCCTTCCACGACCATCTCGTCGAGGGCGCGGATCGTGCGGGCAATCGCCGTCGGCCGGTCACGGCCCCAGACAATCAGCTTGCCGACGAGGTTGTCGTAGTACTGGCTGATCTCGTCGCCCGCCTCGTAACCGGCGTCGAAGCGCACACCGAACCCGTCGGGAGTCTTCAACACGTTGATCTTGCCCGGGGATGGGAGGAACTTGCCCTCGGCCGGGTTCTCGGCGTTGATCCGAATCTCGATGCCGTGACCACGGCGCTGGGCGGTGACCTCGTCCTGCGTCATCGGCAGGCGCTCGCCCGAGGCGACGCGAATCTGCCACTCGACGAGGTCGATACCGGTGATCACCTCGGTGACCGGGTGCTCGACCTGCAGTCGGGTGTTCATCTCGAGGAAGAAGAACTCGCCCTCCTGGTAGATGAACTCGACGGTGCCGGCGTTGAAGTAGCCGACGGCCTTGGCGGCTTTGATCGCTGCCTCACCCATCGCTTCCTCGACCCCATCGGGCAGGCCCGGGGCCGGAGCCTCCTCGACCAACTTCTGGTGACGCCGCTGCGCCGAGCAGTCACGGCTCGACACCCACACGACGTCGCCATGCTGGTCGCCGACGATCTGGATCTCGATGTGCCGGGGCCAGGTGAGATATTTCTCGACGTAGATCTCGTCGCGACCGAAGAACGCCTTGGCTTCGCGCTGGGCCGAGTCCATGGCCTCTTGCACGTCGGCGGCCGACTGCACGACTTTCATGCCGCGTCCGCCGCCGCCAAACGCCGCCTTGATCGCGACGGGATAGCCGAAGTCTCGGCCGAAGTCCGAAATCTCGGCGGCCGTGGTCACGAACTCGGTGGTGCCGGGCACGATCGGGCAGTTGCCGCGCAATGCCGCCTTGCGCGACGAGACCTTGTCACCCATCTCGACGATCGCCGCCGGGGGTGGGCCGATGAAGGCGACGCCCATGTCGGTGATCGCCTGGGCGAAGTCGGCGTTCTCGGAAAAGAAGCCGTATCCAGGGTGAACGCCGTCGGCGCCGCTCTGCTTGATGGCATCGAGGATCGCCTCGGTGTTCAGGTAGCTCTCGGCTGCGGTCTGGCCGCCGAGCGCGTAGGCCTCATCGGCGAGACGGACATGGAGAGCATTGCGGTCGAGTTCGGAATAGACGGCAACCGTCTTGATTCCCAGCTCCCGAGCAGCCCGGATGACCCGGACGGCGATCTCTCCACGGTTGGCGATCAGAATCTTGCGCAGCACAGATGCAAATGTAGGTGGGGTGACCACTCCACACGGCAACGGACGCGTCGAGACCTGGCCGAAACGGTTCACGGTGACGTTCGTTGCCGAGACCGGATCCACCAACGCCGACCTGCTGGTGGCCGGGGCCGAGCTGGCGGATGGCACCGTTCTGGTGGCCGATCGACAGACCGCGGGCCGCGGCAGGCTGGACCGGTCGTGGGAGTCGCCTCCTGATCAGGCGGGTGTCGGCACCGAACCAACGGGGCTCAATCTGCTGATGTCGACGTTGTTTCGGGTGGCGCCGCCGATGGCTCACGATCTAGTTCGACGCGTGGCGATCGCTGCGGCCCGAGCTTGCGAGCGCGTCGCCGACGTCAGCCCGAGCCTGAAGTGGCCCAACGACCTCCTGCTCGGCGACAAGAAACTTGCCGGGATCCTGGCGCAGGCCGGCGGGGATTTCGTTGTCGTCGGGATCGGCCTCAATGTGGCGTGGGCACCGGCCGGAGCGGCTTGCTTACCGGTTGGGAGTCGTGACCAGGTGCTTCGGGCGCTACTCGAAGAGTTCGCGAGGTTGCCCAGCGACATCAGCCGTGAGTACCGTGAACGCCTCGGCACCCTCGGTCGCAACGTTCGGGTGGAGTTGGTCAGCGGAACCTTCGTCGGACGAGCCATCGATGTGACCGCAGACGGAGGCCTGATTGTGGAGGTCGGCACAGAGCAGCGAATCGTGACCGCAGGAGACGTGATTCACCTGCGGTTGACGGCCGGATAGCCGTCGCACAACCGCAACATTCGGATACCGTGGTCGAGATGCCAAGTCCCACCGGGGACCGCACACTGCGGCTGCGCATGGCGCGAGCGGCAAGTGGTGTGGCTCTCTTCGCTTCGATTGCCGTCGGTGGGTCGGTCATTTTGGTCAACCAAAGCGGCGCGCAGGAAAAAACGATCACCACCGACACGAAGGTCGTCCAGGAATTGGTCGTCGTCGAGACCGGCGAACCCGTCGAAACCTTCCTGCTGGTCGGCTCCGACACCCGAGCGGGGGCCGACCCAAACTCCGAGGATTACGGCTCAATCGGCGACGAAAACGTCACGACGGGGCGCCGCTCCGACACCGTGATGATCCTGCGGCACAACAAGGAGACCGGCGAGGCCGCACTGCTCTCCCTGCCGCGTGACCTGTGGGTGAAGGTGCCCGGCCTGAAAGGCAAAAGCCGGCTGAATGCGGCCTACACCTTGGGAACCGATGTCTTGGTCAAAACGATCAAGGCCGAGATCGGGGTGACCATCAATCACTACATCGAAGTTGACTTCACCGGTTTCAAGACCTTGGTTGATGCCGTTGAGGGCGTCGAAGCGTGCTTCTTCTTCCCAACTCGTGACAAGAACACGGGGCTGCTCGTCGGTCAGAAGGGCTGCTGGAACCTTGACGGCGTACAGGCGCTGGCGTACACCCGGTCGCGTCACTTCGAGGAGTTCAAGGACGGCAGGTGGCGCGAAGACAAGCGTTCCGACCTGGGGCGAATCGTTCGTCAGCAGCAGTTCATCGTCGACGCGGTGAAACGAGCCGAGGAACGGTTGATCGCCAACCCCTTCGCGCTTGAGGAATTGGTCAAGGCCGCCGGAGATGCGCTCGTCGTTGACCCGGGGGTTGACCTGTTCTCGTTGGCACACCGATTCCGCGATCTCTCACCAGAAAATGTGATCACCTACACCTTGCCGTCGGATGCCAAGACGATCAACGGCAACGAGGTCTTGGAGATCGACACGGCCAAGGCCAAGCCGATCCTCGACTACTTCAACAATCTCGGTCCGGCTCCCGATCCCGCCCAGTTCGTCGCGAGCTGAGCGATGGAGTCCTTGGCAATGCGCGGGGCGGAGCGTCGACGCCGGGCATCGCCAATACGCCGGCGTCGTGGGTTGTCGGCGCTCGTGCTGTTCGCAGTGACGGCTGGAGGCCTGGGGACGGCGCTCTCGTCTAGAATCGGCGCGCAGCTCGATGCGGTCGAGCGAGTTGACAGCTTGGTCGGGGCGCTGACGCCGTTGGGCCTAGGACCAGTCGAGAACTTCCTGCTCGTCGGTTCCGACTCGCGGGCGGGGGCCGACCCCACCGACCCGGACTTCGGGGGTATCGGAACCGACGATGGCACCGGCGGTCAGCGTTCCGACACGATCATGGTGATGCGGCTTGATCGAGCAACCTCGACCGCCTCGCTACTCTCGCTGCCTCGCGATCTGTGGATCCAGATCCCGGCTTTAGGAGAGCGCAACCGAATCAACGCAGCGTTCAGTGAAGGGCCTGACGCCCTGGTCGCAACAGTGCAGCAATCGTTGGGCATTCCCGTGCATCACTACCTTGAAGTCGACTTCCAGGGCTTCAAGCGGCTCGTCGACGCCATCGGCGGGGTCGACATCTGCTTCCTCTATGCCGCGAAGGATGACAACACCGGCCTACTCATCGACGAGCCCGGTTGTCGCACACTCGGCGGAGTCGCTGCCTTGCAGTACGCCAGGTCGCGTTACTACCAGGAGTTCCGCGATGGTGAATGGCGCATCGACGGCACTGCCGATATCGGCCGGATGGCCCGCCAACAGGGGTTCATCGACACGGCCGTCCGCCAGGCGGCAACCGCGACGGTCGGCAACCCGTTTCGGGTTGGCGGGGTTCTCGACGCGATCGTCAGCTCGCTGCGAATTGATCCATCGCTCGACCTGCCCGATGTGGCGGGGCGACTCCGATCGGCGGCTGGGGCGGGGCTGACGACATTCGCTCTCCCCGTCGTACCCGACGAGATCAACGGTAAGTCGGTGTTGGTGATGCGAAATGAATCAGCCCTCCCACTCATCGCGTATTTCCAAGGAACCGGCCCCGTGCCTGCCGCAACGCCGTCATGACGTGTGAGACTCTTCGCCCATGATGAAGGGTTTGGTTTTGGCGGGCGGAGCAGGCACGCGTTTGCGCCCGATTACACACACGGCGGCGAAGCAGTTGGTCCCCGTGGCCAACAAGCCGATCCTGTTCTACGGGATCGAGTCGATGGTCGCCGCCGGGATCGTCGAGATCGGGATCATCGTTGGTGACACCCGACATGAGGTGATGACCGCGCTTGGCGATGGGTCGAGGTTCGGGGCGAAATTCACGTTCCTGCCCCAGGATGCTCCGTTGGGGCTCGCCCATTGCGTGCTGATCGCCCGCGAGTTCCTCGGCGATGACGAGTTTGTGATGTACCTGGGTGACAACCTGCTGGAGCAGGACCTCGGAGCGTTCGTCCGGGCGTTCACCGAGGCCCATGGTCAGTTCGAGCCCCCCTCGGCCCAGATCTTGCTCAAGCAGGTGTCTGATCCTCACCGATTCGGCATTGCTGAACTCGATGACGCGGGCAATGTCGTGCGGTTGGTCGAGAAGCCGACCGAACCGGCGTCCGATCTGGCGCTTGTGGGCGTCTACCTGTTCGATGCGTCGATCCACACCGCCGTGGCGGCGATCGAACCGTCGCCGCGCGGCGAGTTGGAGATCACCGACGCCATCCAGTGGCTGGTCGATCAAGGCCACCGGGTGCGGGCCCAGCAATTGGCGGGCTGGTGGATCGATACCGGCAAACTGACTCCGTTGTTGGAAGCGAACCGGCTGTTGTTGGAGCGGATCGAGCCTCGGATTGATGGTGATGTCGACGACTTGTCGAGCATCGACGGTCGGGTCATCATCGAAGCAGGTGCCGTGCTGGTCAACTCCCGGGTCCGTGGCCCGGTGGTTATCGGCGCCGGCGCGAGAGTGACCAACAGCTTTATCGGGCCGTTCTCGGCGATCGGCGACGGGTGCGTCATCACGGGCTCCGAGGTCGAGCATTCAGTGATCATGGAACGCTCGCACGTGAGCGATATCCCCCGGTTGGAAGATTCCTTGATCGGTCGCGAGGCCGTGATCAATCGCACCCAGGTTCGGCCGCGGGCGCTCCGGTTGATGATCGGTGATCATTGCCAGATCGATGTGGAGTGATGAAAGAGTGCTGATCGTGAACAGGGCGGTTGAGGTCAAATGAAGGTCACTGAAAGCGATGTGATCGCCGGGGCGTACCTGGTGGAGCCGGTGATCCATGGCGATCAGCGCGGCATGTTCATCGAGACATACCGGCGCCAGTGGTTCCCGAACGGTCGGGAGATGATTCAAGGCAACCGAGCAAATCGCCAGTACGGCGCATTGGTCGGGCTGCACTATCACCTGCATCAGGCCGATTATTGGTATGTGCCGTTCGGTACCGCGCGGGTGGTCTTGCACGATCTTCGCGTCGGTGGGCCGACCGACGGGGCGACGTTGTGTGTCGACCTGTCGGGCGACAATCACCACGGCCTGTTCATCCCGCCGGGCGTCGCCCACGGGTTCGCCGCGCTGACCGACATGGTGATCACGTACCTGGTCGACGGGTACTACAACCCGGCCGATGAGCTGGGCGTGGCGTGGGATGATCCGGTGATCGCCGCCGATTGGGGTGTCACCGACCCCGTGCTGTCGGACCGCGACACCGCGAACCCGATGCGCGCCGATCTTCCCGAAGGTCGTCGCCCGTATTGGCCAATGCGGACCTGATCTCTGGACTTATTGATCGAATGACGAAAGTGTTGAAATGAAGCAGTTTGTGACCGGCGGCGCCGGCTTTATCGGATCGAACTACGTGCGGTGGGCGTTGGCCAACACCGATGACGAGATCACGGTGTTCGACAAGCTCACCTATGCCGGCAATTTGGCGAGCATCCGTGACGTCCTCGACGATCGCCGCTGTCGGTTCGTGCAGGCCGACATCTGCGACCAGGACGCAGTGGCGACCGAGATGGCCGGCCACGACGTGATCGTCCACTTCGCTGCCGAAACCCACGTCGACCGCTCGATCGTCGACCCATACGCGTTCGTCCACACGAACTGCTTCGGGACCAACGTGCTGTGCGATGCCGCTCGCCGCGCCGACGTCTCGAAGTTCGTGCATATCTCGACCGACGAGGTGTACGGATCGATCGAGGTTGGGTCGTTTTCCGAGAGCGACAAGTTGACGCCCCGCTCGCCGTATTCCGCCGCCAAGGCGGGCAGCGATCTGATCGCCCTGTCGTATGTGACCACTTATGGGCTGCCGGTCGTCGTGACCCGCTGCTCGAACAACTTCGGGCCGTACCAGTTCCCCGAGAAGGTCATCCCGCTGTTCACGACAAACCTGCTCGACGGCCGCAAAGTGCCGCTGTATGGCGACGGCGGCAACATCCGCGACTGGATCCATGTCGAAGACCACAACCGGGCCGTCGACGTGATCCTCAGTGACGGCCTCGTCGGCGAGGTCTACAACATCGGGGCCCACAACGAGATCACCAACCGTGACCTCACCTATCGCCTGCTGGCGCTGACCGGCCGCGACGAATCGTTCATCGAGCCGGTCGCCGATCGCCTCGGCCACGACCGGCGTTACTCGGTGAACATCGACAAACTCACCGCCCTCGGCTGGTCGACCCGTCACGATCTCGACGCCGCGCTGGAGTCGACCGTCGCCTGGTACCGCGACAACCGGGCCTGGTGGGAGCCGCTCCAAGCCGCCGCCAAGTTCTGATGCGGGTCCTCGTCACCGGCGCCGGTGGCCAACTCGGTCGCGACGTGGTGTTGTCGTGTGAAGCGGCGGGCGACGATGTCCACGGGTTCGATCACGACGCGCTCGACGTGTGTTCGCGTGACGACGTGCTCGGGGCGATCTCGACGGTCCGCCCCGACGCAGTGATCCACTGCGCGGCCTGGACCGC
>JANNNL010000138.1:0-3814 GCA_031398525.1 Actinomycetes bacterium
TCACCACCTGGCCCTTTCCACGCTCGAGCGATCAGCGCTCACCGAAGGTGCCGGCCATCTGGAAAGCGTCGACTGGACGTTGTATCGCCGGACGTATGCCTCGTCGATCGGCGTCGCCGACGACCACCTCGACGACGCGACGATTGCGATGAGCCGCATTTGGAGCCCCATCATGTGGCGGTTCCGCATCGAGGAGTCGATGGGCGCGCTCTGGCAACTCCGTCGGCTCGGCGTACCGATGGGCGTGGTGTCGAATGCCAACGGCCAGGTCGAGCACACGCTGCGGTACGAGGGCGTCTGCCAGGTCGGGGCCGGGGCCGGGGTGCAGATGGTCTGCGTCATCGACTCCGATGTCGTCGGGGTGGCCAAACCCAACCCGGCGATCTTTACCCCGGCGATGGCGGCCCTTGGTGATCCAGACCCCGGTCGGGTTGCGTACATCGGTGACTCGTTCATCAACGACGTGGCCGGAGCGGCTGCGGCGGGGCTGATACCGCTTCATCTCGATCCATATGACGATTACGCCGACTTCAGCCACGATCGCATCTCATCTGTCCACGACCTGCTCGCCTGGGTCTGAACGTTGCTGTAACGCGCTGGTGGAGTGGTCAGACTGCGAACGTGATGCCTGACGTCGAACGCCCCGGTGCCAACGTGTCAACCCGATGGGCAGAGTGGCGATCGGCGCTCAGCATCGACGCCTACGAGCGCCGATTCGCCGAGATGGACGCCAACGGTGCCGCTGTCCACGGCGAAGCCGACTTCATCGCCTCGCTGCGGCCAACGAAGGTGCTCGATGCCGGTTGCGGTACGGTCGGGTGGCCATCGAGCTCGCCAAACGGGGCATTGATGTCGTCGGCGTCGACCTCGACGACGACATGCTCGTTGCTGCTCGCGCCAAGGCTCCCCACATTCCCTGGATCACCGCCGACCTGGCCACCTTCGACCTTGGCGAAGCGTTCGATGTCGTGGCGATGCCCGGCAACGTGATGATCTTCTGTGCCCCCGCCGACCGTTCGGCAATCGTGTCCCGGGCTGCGGCCCATCTGGTTCCGGCCGGCTATGTCGTGACCGGGTTCAGTCTCGAACGACGTTCGGATGCCATCACTCTTGCCGAGTACGACGCCGTATGCGACGCCGCCGGTCTCGTACCGGTCGATCGACTGGCAACATGGGAAGGTACCCCGTACACCGGTGGCGACTACGCCGTGAGCGTCCATCGCCTGCACACAAACTCCGACATTGGGCACCGAGTCCATCTGTGATCGACACTGCGCTGTTCGTGCTCGGCACGACTACACCCGAAGTGGAAGCGTCCTTGCTCTTGAGGCATCTGGCCTTCACCCCGCCCGCGTGGCGAACTGTGCCGCATGATCAGATGTCCCGGGTGCAACTCCCCGAGCGATTCGACCTTGCCGTCTTCGGCCCGGGTTTCTTCGACCTGTTGCCACCTCATGAGCATCGACTCGCCGTCCACAACGTGGTCACCCACCTGCAACCCTCGGCCCGAGTGATTGCACTGGCACCCGGCCGGCTCACCGACTACCTCGTTCATGCCGAGGCCTGCGGTTTGAAACTGATCGACGATCGAATGGGCGATCGAATGGGCGATCGAACCGATGACGAGCAGCAGACAACAACCATCATGCATCGACGCACCGCTCGGACAACGATCCACGATCTGGTTGCCGAGGCGCGACGGGGCCTTGCAAGATTGACCCCGGGCGACCTGGCCAACCGCTTGGCGACCGACCGGGCGATCGTGCTCGACACCCGTACCCCCACCGATCGCGAGCGTTTCGGCGTCATCCCCGGATCGCTCCACACGCCCCGAACGACGCTCGAATGGATGTGCGATCCGGCGTCGGGCTACTCCCATGAACGCATCGTGGGACTCGAACAATGCCTGGTCACCGTGTGTAACGAGGGTTACAGCTCAAGCTTGTCGGCCGCCAGTTTGCAGCAGCTCGGTTTTCGCAATGCAACCGATCTGATCGGCGGTGTGATGGCCTGGAAAGCACTCGGCCTCCCCATGGAGCAGCCCGACCACACCCGATTCAACTAGCGACTACAACCACATAGCAGCGCATCAACAATCAAGGAGAGTCCCATGACCCGCCAATACGACCGCCGCCAGATCTTGCGGCACGGAACGCTCGGGGCCAAGGCATGGCGTACCGCGCCGACATCGTCACCGAGAAGCCGACCACACTTGCCGAGTTTCTGGAAATCGCCCCGAAGTACGCCGGCAAGGTCGTCATTCTCGACTACCAACGCAGCGTGATGGGTTCGGTGCTGCGGATGCTGAACCTGTCGGAGAGCACCAGGGAGCAGGGCGATATCGACAAGGTTGTCGAGATATTGAAGCAGCTCAAGCCGAGCCTGCTGGCCATCTCGACCGAGGTCGGCAAGCAGCTGGCCGGCGGTGAAGCGGTGCTCGCGTTGGGCGACGCGTACGACATCTATAACGCCAAGGCCACCACCGACGCCGTCACCTGGGTCGATCAGACCGAGGGCCAGGTCGCATATCTCGAAGGTCTGGCCATTCTCGACGGGCCTCGCAACGACCTGGCCAAGGCCTTCGTCAACTTCCACCTCGAACCCGCCAACTATGCCGACTTCATCAACACGGTCAGCTCCGCCGGCACGATGCCCGACAACGCGTCAATCACCGACGCGCTGCGGACGACGCCAATTCTCAACCCGGGGGCTGCCGTGCGCGACAAGATCGTCTTCCACGAAGTGCTCGGCGATGCCCAGGCGATCTGGGACACCGCCTGGGACGCGTTCAAGGCCGCGTGAACCGATCGGCGGCGCGACGCACTGAGCACCCGGGGCAGTTTCGCCTCGGGTCGCTCACGATCCCTGACGTGGCGATCGCCATCGCTTGCTTTGTCGCGCCCGTCGCGTTGCTCGTGGCGTACTCATTCGGACGATCCGATCCGCTGACGCAGAACGTCACGATCAACGGAACACTGGCTCCGTACCGAACGTTGTTCTCGGCGCTGTATCGCCCGGTCCTCGCCCGGTCCGGTGGCCTGGCGGCGATGACGGTCGCCTTTTGTCTGGTCGTCGGCACGCCCGCCGCGCTGGCGATGGCCCGCCTGCCCGAACGGTGGCGGTCCCGAGCCATCCTCGCCGTGCTGATGCCATCGTTCGTCAGTTTCACCGTGCGGATCTTCGCCATCCAGGGTCTGATCGGCACCGGCGGACCGATCGAGTCGGTGACCGGACAGTCGTTGCTCTACACGCGCGGCGGCGTGCTCATCGGCATGGCGACGGCCTATCTACCGTTGTACGTGCTACCGGCTTTCGCTGCGCTCACCCGTCTCTCACCGTCGCTCGTCGACGCCGCCGCCGATCTTGGAGCGCGCCGCTGGCGCCAGACCTGGGAGATCACGCTCCCCCTTGCCGCTCCCGGCATTCTCACGGGGGCAGCGCTGGTCGGGGTGCTGGCGATGGGTGAATTCATCATTCCGACGGTCCTCGGCGGCGGAAAGGTCCTGCTCATCGGCAAGGTTCTCGCCGATCGCGGGGCGGGGCGCGACAAGCCGCTTGGTGGGGCGATCGTCGTGCTGCTCCTGGTTGTCGCCACGCTCGTCGCAGCGCTCATCACTGGTCTGCGACGCTGGGAGCGTTCCCGTGGCTAACACCTTGCGGGCGGCGAAACACCGGCGCGTCGGCGCGATCAATGTGCTCGCCTTCGTCGTGCTGGTGCTCGCCCTGTACGCCCCACTGGCGCAACTGGCCGCCTCCAGCGTCAACCGCAACCCACTCTCGACCGGATGGACCGGATGGACAACCGAGTGGTTTC
>JANNNL010000258.1:0-5178 GCA_031398525.1 Actinomycetes bacterium
CATCACGTCGGGAGTGAGGACCATCAGGTGGGCCTCGAAGGGCAACGTGGTGTGCCGACGGGCGGCGGCGATCACGTCGGGCCCGACAGTGAGGTTGGGCACGAACTGGCCGTCCATCACATCCCACTGGATTCGGTCGCACCCGGCGGCTTCGAGCGCAGCGACCTCCTCGCCCAGGCGGGCGAAGTCAGCGGGCAATACCGAGGGTGCGATCTGAATGGGGCGCATCAATCCACGACGGTAGTTGGGTGCCCGCCATTCCCGCGATTCACCCCTCACAAACCCTGGCGGGTGAAGAACTCCCACACCGCGTCGGCTGAACCGGCGGGATAGTCGTGACCTGCGCCTTGGACCGCAAGGTGCTCAAGGGGGGCGGTGCAACCGGTCCACACCGTGCGTGCCGCGGTCGTCGTCGAATCGTCGCATCCGTTGCGGTCTGACCATTCGGTGAGCCACTCGGGAATCGATGCGAGCCGATCGTTGCCCGTGTAGGGCACGACTCCATCTGCGGTGCCGTGGATCTCGATGATCGGCATCGGCCGGGTTGGCTGACATCCTCCCGAGATCGAATAAAATGCGCCCGACACCGGTGCCGCGGCGGTGAATCGCCCGCTCAACCGACAAGCGAGCAGTCCGGTCATCGCGCCCCCATTGGAGTGCCCGGTAACGAACGCGCGGGCGGAATCGATGCAATATGCCCGACTGAGCGCGTCGAGCAGGTCGTTGGTGAAGGCCACATCGTCGACGGTTCCTCCATCGCGGCCGGGGGCACCGGTGCTCCATCCCGGCAGGTCATCGAGTTGCGTAGCACCCTGCGGATAGGCGACGATCACCGTGTCCCGATCGGCGAACGCATCGAAACCGTGCTTGCGCTGGGCGGCCCTGGAGTTTCCACCATGCCCATGGAAGTCGAGGACAAGGGCGGTAGGGGTAGAACCGGCGTAGCCCGGCGGTACGTGAACGACCGCAGTGCGCGTGATGCCGCCGCTGGTGAGGCTCATCTCATGATCGCCAGCGGTCGCAGCCGGGCAGGTTGGTTGGCGCTCCGCAGTCGTTGACGCCACTGCGACAGTGTCCAACGTGGTCGTCGTGATCGCATCCGGCGGCTCGATCGTCGTCGACTGGGCGGCCGACGAAGGCTCGCTCGTTGTGACCGCGGTTCGGCGCGCCCCACAGCTTGCGGTCAGCGCCACGACGACCATCGCCGCGGCCGCCGATCGACATGTGCGCCCGTGAGCGTCGCGGAACATCGGCACAGTTTGATGGACAAATGTCATCGAAGTGTGACCCGGCGTGGCACGGTGGGGGAGTGCAGCCCAATGTGCTCTTCATCACCCTCGATCAGTTCCGCGGCGACAGCTTGTCGTGCGCCGGGCACCTGGTGGTTCGGACCCCCCATCTCGACCGACTCGCTGCGCACGGCGTGCGGTTCGCCCGTCACTTCAGCCAGGCAGCCCCATGCGCCCCGGGGCGGGCGAGTCTCTATACGGGCATGTATCAGATGAACCATCGGGTGGTCGCCAACGGCACTCCACTCGACGCTCGGTTCGACAACGTCGCCCATGCTGCCCGCCGGGCGGGCTACGAGCCGGCCCTGTTCGGATACACCGACACGGGGATCGACCCCCGTCTGGTTGATGACCCCGACGATCCAAGACTCTCGACCTACGAGGGCAAGCTGCCGGGCTTCGATCACGAACTGCCGCTGCCGGAGTCGGCCGATGCGTGGGTGGCGTGGCTCGGCGAGTTGGGATACGACACGTCGGGCGGCGCGTTGGAGTTGCTCGCCCGAGAGAACGAACGACCGGTTGAGCACGGCATTTCCACCTTCCAGACCGATCGGTTGATCGAGTGGATCGAGCAGCAGGACGGCCCGTGGTTTGCTCATTCCAGTTACCTGCGCCCCCACCCGCCCTATATGGCCGCCGGGCACTTTGCCGAAATGTACGATCCGGCGACACTGCCCCCACCCATCCCCATGGCGGCCGACAGGGAACGCCACCCGTTCCACGATGTGCTGCTCGGTATCCGCCATGCTGCCGCCCCCGCCGACCCCGACGCGTTGGGGCACCTATGTGCCCAGTACTTCGGGATGATCAGTGAGATCGATGCGCAACTGGGGCGATTGTGGGCTGCGTTGGAGCAACTCGGCCAATGGGACAACACGGTCATCATCGTGACGTCCGATCACGGCGAACAGCTCGGTGACCAGGGGTTGAAAGGCAAGGTGGGCTTCTTCGAGTCGAGTTTCCATATCGTCGGGATCGTCCGCGATCCAGCGCATGCCGACGTTCACGGCACGGTGGTCGGCGAGTTCACCGAGAACGTCGATCTCTTCCCGACGATCGCTGAGGTGATCGGGGTCGACGTTCCTGCGCAGTGCGATGGGCGGTCGCTGATGCCATTCATTCGGGGGGTTGGCACCGTCTGGCGCACCGCGGCGCACTACGAGTTCGACTGGCGCGACGCGTTCATCCACCGCGGCGTCACTGACCGGTCCTTGGAGGAGCGAAATCTGGTCGTCTTGCGCACCCGTCGCGAGGCGTACGTGCAGTTCGGCGACGGATCGTGGCGATGTTTCGATCTGGCTGCCGACCCGACGTGGCGCACCGAGATCACCGATCCGGCGCGGGTGCTCCCACTGGCTCAGGAGATGCTGGTATGGCGTCAGCGCCACACTGACCGCACGATGACCGGCATGCTCCTCGACCAGGGTGGCATCGGGCGATGGCCGGCCGCGGTGGGCGGCGGATGAGCCGGAGAGGTGGCCCTCGCCGCCCCGCGACGCGTCACGATCCGGGCCCGGCCGTCGAACTCGTGCTGCGGGTGGAGCGCGTTGCGGCGGGGGGCGACGGAATTGCCCGTCACCCCGATGGGCGCGTGGCGTTTGTGCGTGGCGGTCTGCCCCATGAGTTGGTCAAGGTGCATCTCGATGAGCAACGCAAGGACTACGTCAAGGTGACGGTGACCGAGGTCGTTGAACCATCACCCGAGCGGCGCGAACCCCCGTGCGTACAGGTTGCCGCAGGCTGTGGCGGTTGTGGTTGGCAACACATCACCCTCGCCGCCCAGCGTGAGATGAAACGCGACATCGTCGTCGACGCGCTTCGTCGACTGGGTGGCTTGACCGATCCGGACGTGCGGATCGGCTCGCCCCTCGGCGATCTCGGCTGGCGGACGACCGTGCGATTCTCGGTCGATCACCATGGCTCGCTCGGGTTCCGGGCGGCTCGTAGTCACCGCACGGTGACGACCGAACGATGCCTGGTTGCCCATCCGCTGATCGATGAGCTGCTGCCCGGTCTACGACTGCCGGGCGCCGAAGAACTGACGATTCGCGTCGGGGCACGAACCGGTCAGCGGGCCGCCTGGTGGAACCCAGATGGCCGCCGGCCAACGATGCTCCCCGACGACGTGGCGACCGGTCCGGACGCTACGATCACCGAAGTCATCCACGGGGCCCGATTGCGAGTGTCGGCCGGGTCGTTCTTTCAGTCGTCTCCCGAGGTTGCCGAAGCGCTGTGCGACGAGGTCCGGGCCGCGGCCGGGGATCTACTGACGACAGGCGCCGGTGCGGTGATCGACGCATACGGCGGAATCGGACTGTTCAGTGCGGTGACGGTGCCTGTAGGTCGCCGGACCGTCGTCGTCGAGGTTTCAGAGTCATCGACCGCCGACGCCCGTCACCACTTGGCCGGTCGCAATGTGGCGATCTTCAACTCGACGGTCGAGCAGTGGACTCCGATCGCGGCCGACCTGGTCATCGCCGATCCGGCTCGGTCCGGGCTCGGCGCGGTCGCCGCCGAACGGTTGACCGTCGGTACGAACTGTGACCGACTCGTCCTGATCAGCTGCGATGCGGCCGCCGCAGGCCGTGATGCTCAACTCCTCGCCGGCCACGGCTACCGCCATCACGATTCGGTCGTGTTGGACCCTTTCCCCCATACTCCCCATGTGGAAATCGTCTCGAGGTTCGATCGTGCGCGAAATTAGTCGTCGCGGTGATCCAACATCAACACAGCTTCGTACCGACGATGTGCGAGAGAACTACACGGCTCATTCCGACGCCGCGCTGGTGATAGCGATTGCTCGGTACCGCCAAGGTGCGCTGGCCGAGGCCTATCGCCGACATGCTGGTGCCGTATTTGGCCTGGCCAAGCGGCTCCTCGGTCAGCAGGCGCTGGCCGAGGAGGTGGTTCAAGAGGTTTTCTTGCGGTTGTGGAACCATTCCGAGCGATTCGACCCGGAACGCGGCTCGTTACGCAGCTTTCTGCTGGCCCACACGCATGGCCGGGCCGTCGATCTGCTGCGCTCCGACGTTGCCCGTCGTAAACGCGAGGACCGCGATCATCGCCAGACCGCCACCGGTGAATACGACGTCGACCACCTGGTCTGGGACATGGCGGTCTCGGACCATGTCCGCCGAGCGGTGATGCAACTTCCCGACGGGGAACGCAAGGCCATCGAACTGGCGTACTTCGGTGGGAAGACGTACCGCGAGGTCGCCAGCGACCTCGGTGAGCCGGAAGGCACAATCAAAGGGCGCATCCGCGCCGGACTCAAGCGTTTGCGAGTCGAGCTGGTGGATGCCGGCATCGAGATGGGTGGTGGATCGTGACTGCGTATCGCAACGACGTCGAGGAGTTACTCGGCGCCTACGCGCTTGACGCGGTCGACGCCGATGAGCGGGCCGAGATCGAGCGCTACCTCGAAGTCAACCCTCGGGCCCGCGACGAGGTGCGCCAGCATCAGGAAGTCGCCACCATGCTGGCGTTCTCGGGTACGGCCGCCCCCGCTGACCTGTGGGACCGCATCGCCGGTCAACTCGAAGAACGCGCTCCGTCCCCCGGGCCAGAGCTGGCCAAGGTATTGCCGATGTCGAGTCGTCGCCGTTGGTCGTCTCGTATTGCGCCGCTCGCCGCGGCGGCTGCCGTCGCGGCCGCCGTCACCCTCGGTGTCGTCGCCTTGACCGATCGGTCGTCGGGCGGATCGGCGATCGAGCAGGCGGCCGCCGACGCCCGCGATGATCGGGACTCGAAAGTGGTTGCCCTCGCCGCCGAAAGCGGAGTGGTGGGCGGTGAGGTGATCGTCGACCCTGATGGCCACGGATACCTGCTGGGTAAGGATCTCCCCGAAGTCGGTTCAGACCGCACGTATCAGCTCTGGGGCGTCGTCAAC
>JANNNL010000331.1:0-3905 GCA_031398525.1 Actinomycetes bacterium
CCAATCCGCTGACGGCCGCGGTCGCGCCGATCCACGTGACGATCGCAGTGCGATTCGAGGCCTGCCAGCGGTGGCGCATCGGTCGCTCGACCAGGCGGTTGAGCACCACGGCTGCGGCGAGGCTGACGACGACGCGAACGATCGTCAAGGCCCACGTCTCGACGCCGCCGCTATCGAGGTGGAGTCGGTCGGCGCGCAGACTGAGGATGATCGGCCAATGGACGAGGTAGAGCGCGTAGCTCAGCTTGCCAAGTTCGACGAGTGGCCTGGCGGCCAGCAACCTGGCCATCGCCCCGTTCGCGAGGGTCGCCGAGATCACGACGACGTGAACGATCGACAGGGCGGCGAACCCGCCGGCGCGCACCCATCGCTGGTCTTCGTCGCTCCAGATGAAGGCACCGACGGTGACCGCCAGCCCGATCCAACCGGCGATCCGAACGACTCGGCCGACGGTTGACGGCCCAGCGAGGAACGAACGGCCGCGACGATGGATGACGATCGCCAGCAGACAGCCGGCGGCGAGTTCGGCGGCGCGGACATCGGTGCCGAACATCTCGCGCGGGTGGTTGCGATGAAGCACGATCGCCAACGCGGCGGAGCCGACCCACGTGCCGACACACAACGCAGCGAGGTTGCCCGCCGCGCGGGCCGGGTGACGGCGTAGCACGAGGAAGACCACGAGCATGACGGCGTAGAACTGCTCCTCGACCCCGAGCGACCAGTACGGGCCGAGTGGACCCAGGACGCGTAGCACCTGTTCAGCGGGGAGATTGATAACGTGCCAGTTCATCACGTTGACGGCACCGGCGACACCGTCGGATGCCCGCATGCCGCCACCCCAGCCGGCCCACGGAGTCTTGGTGAACAGAATCGCGGCGGCCGTGACCACGAGTGCCGCCGGAGCAAGGCGCTTCACCCGGCGCGCCCAGAACGAACCGAGGTCGACCGTTTCGGTGGTCGCGAGTTCATTGAGCAACAACGTGCAGATCAGGAATCCTGACAGCGTGAAAAAGCTCGACACCCCCAGAAACCCGCCGGTGACTACCTGCGGTAGAGCGTGGAACATCAACACCGCACTGACCGCGAGGGCCCTCAACCCATCCAACGCCGGTATGTATCCGAGTCCCGACCGACCCTCGTGTGCTTCAGTGATGCGCCGCAAGTTAGCAAAGCGGGCTGCGCCCCGAAGCTCGTCGAGGAATTCGGAGCACGCTCACGCAACCGTGTCGGCGCTGCCCTAGGTTCGCGGCCAGATGTTCTTGGCACTGAAGGAGATGCGTCGGGCCAAGGTCCGCTTTGCGCTGTTGATCGCCGCGGTGGCCCTGTTGGTCTTCCTCATCCTGTTCCAGCAATCGCTGCAGAACGGGCTGCTGCGATCGTTCGTCGGGGCAATCGAGCACCAATCGGCGCCGGTGCTCGTCTACGCGGTCGACGGGCAGAAGGTCTTGCAGGCGAGCATCATCACCCCCGAGCTCGAAGCGACGATTCGTCAGGTTCCCGAGGTCGGTGCCGCCGGGATATTGACGCAGGGCAGCTTTGCGGCGACCGTCGATGGTGAGTTGGTCGACGTGTCGGTGCTCGGGTTCGACACGGTGGGCGTCGGTTCACCGGCGACCAGTGAAGGCCGTCTACCGCGAGCGATCGGTGAGGTGGTCGCCAGCGACGCCGATGCCGAGACCGGATTCGGCATCGATGACGTCATCCGTATCGAGCCCGGTGGGTTGGAGTTGACGGTAGTCGGTCTGGCGACCGACGCCCAGTTGAACGCAGGGCCGACGATGTTCGCCACGATGGAGACGTACGCCGCGGTGCTCCAGGCGCGCAACCCCGATGCGGGCGGAGTGCTGCTGCCCAACGCCATTGCGGTGCGACCGGCCGACGGTGTCACCCCGGCTCAGGTGGTCGCCGCGATCAATGCCTCCAGTGACGACCTTGATGCGCTGACCAAGGAGGAGGCGGCCGCCCAGACCCCGGGTGTCGCCCAGGTGCGCTCGTCGTTCCTCGTCATCTTCCTGCTCTACGGCATTGTCGTCCCTCTCGTGATTGGCTTGTTCTTCCTGATCGTCACCTTCCAGAAGGCAGGCGCGCTGACGCTGCTGCGAGCGATCGGTGCGCCGGGGAAGCGCTTGGTCCAGTCGCTGCTGGTGCAGGTCGTCATCGTGCTCGGCGCTGGCTATCTGGTCGGTTTACTGCTCTATCTGCCCATCTCCCGTGCTCGACTCGGGACGATTCCGTTGCGGTTCGAAACGACGGCGGTCATCGTCTGGGCCGTGCTTCTGATCAGCCTCGGCATGCTCGCCTCGCTGGTCTCGGCGCGCCGGGTGCTGCGGATCGATCCGATTGAGGCGACGACCGGAGCGGGGGTGGCCCGATGAAACTGGCCATGCGCGAACTGATTCGCCGCCCACAACGATTCGTGACTGCGGTGATGATCCTGACGCTGATCTCTCTGCTGCTGATGTTCCTCGGCGGTCTGCTCGATGGGTTGATCAACTCCTCCACCGAGGCCGTCAGCGCCCAACAGGGCGAGAGCCTGGTCTTCTCGGCCAAGAGTCGGTCGAGCTTCCCGTCCAGCCGCATCGAGCCCGCCCAGCGCTCGGCCTATGAAGCGGCAGTAGGCGCAGAGAACGTCGGCGGTATCGGTGTCGCCCAGTTCGGGGCCCGACTGCCCGATGCCGGGCCGCGCGACCTGGTCAGCGTGGCGTTGTTCGGTTACGAGGTCGCTCCATCGGGTGTACCCGACCGGCCACCGGTCGATGGTGAGGTATACGCCGACGATGTGTTGCGCAGCGACGGCGTAGAGCAAGGGATGACCCTGTTGCTCGGCCCGGCTCGTAGCCCGGTGACAGTTGTCGGATTCGTCAGCGACGTCAACTATCTCTCGCAGGGCACGTTGTGGGGGAGCCTCAACACGTGGCGGACGGTGCAGAACGCCAACCGCCCCGACGACCCGGTGAGCGACGGAGTGGTCCAGTCACTGATCATCGAGCAACCGCTCACCGGTGCTGTGCCCGAGGGCACCACGATGTTGACGATCACCGAGGCCGTCGATGCGCTGCCCGGTGTGAAGGAACAGCGAGCGACCTTCGGGCAGATCATCGGGGTCACCGTGGTGATTGCGATCGTTGTCGTTGGACTGTTCTTCGCCCTGATCACCGTCGAGCGGCTCGGCCTGTACGGTGTGCTCAAGGCGATTGGGGCACGCAGCCGGACGTTGTTCGCCGGGGTCATGCTCCAGGCCGTCATGTTGACGTTGGCGGCCTCGATTATCGCCGGGGTGCTGGCGCTCATTCTCGATTCGGTGATTCCGCCCGGATCGATTCCGTTCGACCTGTCGATGAATCGCCTGGTCACCAGCATTGTTCTGTTACTCGTCGCGGCCATCGTCGGCAGCGCGTTCTCGTTGCGTCGGGTGTTGCGTGTCGACCCCGCCTCCGCCATTGGGAGTTCCACATGAGTGCCCTGTCGATGACCAACGTGCGCAAGGTGTACCAAATGGGTGACACCGAAGTGGTCGCCCTCGCCGACGCATCGTTGGAGGTGGCCGGCGGTGAGATCGTTGCCCTGGTCGGCCCGTCGGGTTCGGGCAAGACGACGCTGTGTTCCATTGCCGGCGGCATTTTGTCGGCGACGTCGGGGCAGGTCGTCGTCGGTGGTCGCGACATCACAGGTTTGAGTCCCAAGCAGCTCACCGACTTCCGCCGCGAGATGGTCGGCTTCGTCTTCCAATCGGTCAATCTCGTGCCGTTCCTCACCGCCCGCGAGAATCTGTTGGTCGTCGACGAGATGGGCAAGCGCACCGGGGCTCCCGCCCGCAAGCGCGCTGATCTTCTGCTCGAGGAACTCGGGCTCGCCGATCGGGCCAAGAACCTTCCGGGCCAATTGTCGGGCGGGCAGCGTCAGCG
>JANNNL010000441.1:0-4831 GCA_031398525.1 Actinomycetes bacterium
AAGCGTTCAGCGATCGGTTCGGCGAGTTGGGCACCGAGGAAGCTCCGGTCGCCCGCTACCTGTCGGATGTCGCCGCGGCCAACCTGCTGTGGCCGTTCGGCGAGCGTGGTCTGGCGAATCGACTGCACCGCATCACCGCGCCCCGCCTGACGATGTGGGGTGATCTCGACGAGCTGCGACCCGTCGCAACGAGCGCTCGATGGGGCGATGTCGAAGTGGTTTCGGGCGCTGGTCACCTCCTCGAATGGGATACCCCCGACGAGGTCACCGCCCAACTCCGGGCGTTCCTCGCCACCTGACCGCACTGATTCGTACCGGACGCGACTTCTTCGACGGGTATCGCGAGGTCGCCCGGGTTCAGTGGCGTCGAGACGCCGCGAGTTCCTCCGGATGAATTCAGCGTTCCGTCGGGGAGAACACTGGTTAGGTGTGTCGTCGAGCACATGTAATAGGGTCCGACAGGCGGGCTTGTGGCGCAGGAGAATTCCGACGCGTCTGGCTCGCTAGGCCGATGCATCCTGCATCGATCGACAACTCATGAACTACTTCTGAGGGGGAGTAACCAGTTATGAAACGACGGATTTTGGCCGTCACAACGGCAGGACTCATGGTCCTTGCCGCGTGTGGCAGCAGCGACACAGCAGAACCGGCAGTAACCCAGGCCCCGGCCGCCGAGGCCACCACGGTTGCCGAGGCTCCCGAGGCTACCGAGCCTGCGGCACCTGAGGCCACCGAGCCCGCGGCTCCGGACGCTACCGAGCCTGCGGCACCTGAGGCCACCGAGCCTGCGGCACCGGAAGCTGGCGGCGATGGACTCGTTGGCGACAAGCCGGCAACCGCCGGTGAGGGCTGTGGCATGAACAACGGCGAGAAGGCCACCGGCGAGCCCATCAAGCTCGGCAACGTCACCACCTCGGTGCCCGGCATCGACTTCACCACCGGCCCGGCGATGATGGATGCCTACTTCCAGTGCGTCAATGAGAACGGTGGTATCAACGGCCGTCCGCTCCAGATGCTGATGGAGAACGACAACCTCACCCCGGCCGACGCGGCCGCGGCCGCGGCCAAGCTCATCGAGACCGACAAGGTCGTCGCCATGGTCGGCGGCTTCTCGATCATCGACTGTGGCGTCAACGGCAAGTACTACGCCGACAAGGGTTACAACGTCATCGTCGCCGGTGTCCCGGGTGAGTGCTTCAACTCGCCGGCCATCGCTGCAGTGAACATGGGCCCGGGTTACTCGGCCCTCGGTGCCGCCCAGATCGTCGTCGAAAAGGGCGCCAAGGGAACGATGGTCACGATGACCAACAAGACCCCGACGTCCGACTACAACAACTCGCTGGCCGGCAAGTACGCCGAGGCCAATGGGATGAAGTGGATCGACATCCAGATTGAGCCGCCCATCGCTGACCCGGCTTCGGCCATTCTCGACGCGGTCAACAAGGCTGGCGAAGGTGGAGCCGTCGTGCTCAACTACACCCCGCCGGAGGGCCTCGCCCTGTTGAAGGCCGCTGAGGAGCAGGGTCTGATCGACAAGGTCATCTGGGGTTCGTCGACGCCGCTCAACGACAACTCGGTCGCTGCTGCGCTCGGTGCGGCGTGGAAGGGCAAGCTGAACGTCAACGCCGAGCTTTCGATGCTCGACGACCCGCGTCCCGAGATGGAGCTCTACCGGCAGGTGTCCAAGGAGTACAATCCCGACGCCCCGCTCGGTTCGTTCCAGCAGATGGGCTTCATGATTGGCCGCATCGTCGTCCAGACGCTGCTCGACATGGACCCGGCCGATCTCGACGATCAGGTCAAGGTCAACGCCGCGATCAAGGGCATCAACAACTTCAACACCCACATCGTTTGCAAGGCGTGGTACTTCGGTGGCCTGCCCGACGGCAACGTGCCGAACAACGTCGACAACAACGTCGTCCCGAACGGCACCGATGTCATGCAGTCCGACAAGACCTGCTTCGACATTGCCGAGGTTGAGCCGATCCTCACCGCCGTCCGCGCCGCCGAGAAGGCTCAGGGCCTGAACGTCGGCTGACGTTCTTACCTTGATCTGAGAAGTAAGTACTGAAGGGACATCGACCCCGATATGCCAGGCCTTTCCATTCTGTGGCCATTCATTATTCAAGGCCTGGCATTCGGGGCGATGTACGCGGTGACCGGTACAGGACTCGTTGTCCTGTACCGGACCACCGGTGTCGTCAACCTGGCCTTCGGTGCCATCGGAGCATTCGGGTGCCACGTCGCCTGGAGTTTCATGGGTGGCAGCCTGAAGAAACCGAACCCCGTCGCCCACGGGTTCCAAATTCTCGGCTATCCGCTCCTCATCATCGTCACCGCCGCGCTGACCATGTTGTACGGGTTGTGGATAGCACCCAAATTGTCCCGCCGCGACCCGCTGGTCAAGGCGCTCGGGATGGTCGGGGTCGCCCTCTTCTTGCTGGGGATCATGAAAGAGAAGTGGGACTCTTCGAAGCCCCGCAACCTCACCCTTCCCAAGCAGACCTTCAAGTTGTTCGACGCGACGGTCACCAGCACCCAGGCGGTCGCGCTCGGGTTCGCCTTGCTCGTCGTCATTCTCGTCACCACGTTCCTGAACAAGACCGACACCGGAACGGCGATGCGGGCGATCGCCAATGACCGCGACGTCGCCGCGTTGCTCGGGGTTCCCGTTCGGCGGATCGAGGCGATTGCCTGGCTCGGCTCGGGCGCCATTTGTGGCTGCGTGTTCGTCATTCTCCCCGATCTGTTCAAACGGATCGATCAGGGGACCCTCACCTGGTTCGTGATCGGTGCCCTCGGTGGCGCCATCGTCGGCCAGTTCCGCTCCCTGTGGATCACCTTCTTCGCCAGCATGGGTATTGGCCTGCTCGAGTCGTTCCTGACGCCGCTCGAAGGCAACTGGAAGTTCCTCGCGACCTACCGCAAGATGACCCCATTCGTCGTCGCCGTGCTGGCGATCCTGTGGATCAGCCGTCGCCGAACCGTCGTACTCGGTGGAAGGGAAATGCAGTGACCGTCGCCGAGCTCGCCGCCCCGGCGCGACCCAGCCCGCTCGCCCTCCTCGGTCGACTCACGCAATCGAAGCTGTTCCAACCCATTGCCGTAGGCGTGGTGCTGTTCGCGGCTCTGTTCCTGCTGCCGTCATTTGGTGAGTACTGGGTGCGCAACTTCACCCAGATGGCGATCTTCACGATCCTCGCCGCGAGCGCCGGCATGCTGTACGGCCGAGTCGGTCTGGTATCGCTCGGGCAGGTTGCTCCGTTCGGTCTAGGCACGTGGATCACGATGCGGCTCGCCTTTGCCACCGATCTTCCGTATCCGATTCTCATGCTCATCGCCGGAGTCGGGGCGATGATCCTGGGGGTGCTGATCGGCCTTCCCGCCTTGCGGGTGAGCGGGCTGTATCTGGCGCTGGTCACCCTGATGCTCGTTGCCGCCGTCGAAATCATCCTCGGTGAGCTGAAGTTCCCGAACGGCGGTCAAGGGTTCCGAGGCCTCGACGCGACCCTGTCGGAGATCATTCCGATGCGCCGTCCGAGCTTTGCCGAGTCGACCTACGGCTACTACCGGTTTGCGGTGATCGTCGCCTTCCTGATGCTGATGGTCGCCGCCGCGGTTCTGGCCCGCAAACCGGGCCGGGCATGGGCGTCGATCCGCCAAAGCGAGGCAGCTGCGCTTACGGCAGGCATCGACGTGACCCGCTACAAGATCTACGCCTTCGCTCTGGCCTCGTTCATGGCCGGCGTGGCCGGCGGGGTGTACGCCGGGCTGATCCCAAGCGGCATGGACACCAGCCAGTTCAACCGCCAGGCGGCCATCTTTCTGATCGCCGCAGTGATCATGGGTGGCATCTACAGCCTGTGGGGAGCGGTGTTGGCGGCCTTCTTTGCCAGCTGCCTGCTCAAGTTCCTCACTCAGAACGTGATCGGCCACGACTTCTGGGAGAGCTTCAACCTGTCGCTGTTCGGCTTTGGTCTGCTGATGAATCTGGTGCAGTCGTCCAAGGCGCTCGACAAGAAGGGCGCATCATGATCAAGATTGATGGTTTGACGGTGCGCTTCGGCGGTGTGGTATCGCTCGATGCGATGACGGTCGAGTTTCCCACGGGAACCTGTGGGTTGATCGGGCCCAACGGCGCCGGCAAGACCACGTTCTTCAACGTGATGTCGGGGTTTGTTACCCCAGCATGCGGTTCTGTCACGGCCGAAGGTGTCGACATCCTCGCCATGCCCGACTTCAAGCGGGCCCGCTGGGGCTTGCGACGTACGTTCCAAACCGAGCAGGCGATCGAGAATCTCTCGGTATTCGACAACGTCGCCACGGTGTTCGAGCACACCGGCAAGGGCACCGCGGCGGCGCGTACCGCGGCGGTCAACGACGCGATCGACTTCGTCGGCCTGGGCGATGTCGCCCACGCCCGGGTTGGGACGCTCGGCGCGAAGGAGCGCCGATTCGTTGAAGTCGCCCGAGCGGTAGTTGGGCAGCCGAAGGTCGTCATGCTCGATGAGCCGGGCGCGGGGTTGCCCGAAGAGGAAACCGAGCATCTCGGCCAGATCGTCCGAGGCATCCCCGACAAGGTCGGTGCGACGGTGATCTTGGTCGATCACGACATGAGCTTGGTGCAGGGTGTCTGCGACTGGACGGCGGTGCTCGACTTCGGTCGGCTCCTCGCGTCGGGCCCGACCAGCGAAGTGCTTCGCAACCCCAAAGTGATGCAGGCCTATCTCGGTGTAGAGGAATCCGTATGAGCGAAGCGAGTGCCGACCGACCGAGCGCCAGCGAATCGGGTGGCGATGGGAGAACGGAAGGCAGTCGGGGAGTGGAAGAG
>JANNNL010000121.1:0-1037 GCA_031398525.1 Actinomycetes bacterium
CGTCACCACGCTGGTCACGACCGCCCGGTCGTTGGTCAAGACGAGGCTGCAGGTCGAACCGGCCATGGTGCCCATGCTCAGGCCGATCAGGGGCGGCGGGTTCAGAGGGTCGAAATCCTCTGGTCGAGCGGCGATGGCGCGCTCAGTGGCGACTCCGGCCGCGCCGGCAACGACGAAGCCCCGGGACAGGACGTAGGCGATCAAGGCGACGACGCGGGCCGTGACCCACGGATCGCGGGAGGTGGGCGTATCGGGCGCATCTTGGCCAGTGGTGGTTCCGAGCACGGCGGGCAAGGTATCACTCGCCATCGATCGGCCTCGGTTCCATGGCTGGCCGCGTGAGTTTCAGACGGTGCGGCATGGTCACATCTGAGCGATCGGCAGGACACGGATGCCCGGGCCGCGACGTTCGATCGACCAGCCATCGGCCCCGATCAACGCCACGATGCGACCTCGTTGCCCGACGTAGGGAGCGAGCAATTCGACCATTCGCTCGTCGGAGCTGCGGAACGTGCCGTCGAGTGCCTTGCCGACGAGATGGCAGAGCCAGTAGTCGCCGATGGCGAACGCATCGGGGTCGCCGAGCGCGGGCCCCAATGCCGAGCCGATCGTCCACTGGCCGATGCCGGGAAGGAGCATGAGTTTCTCTCGCGCCACCACAGGGTCGCCGGCGAGTGACAGCTTCGCGAGCAGGTCGGCCCGCTGGGCCAGGGTGCGCAGCGCATCGGCTCGTTTGCGTTCGATGCCGAACCGATGGAACCACCAGTACGGCTGGCGGGCGATGGCCTCGGGTTCGGGAGGCAGGGTGAGGCGCGCCGGGCCCGGGGCCGGACGCCCCGCGGCCCGACAGAGTTGCGACCACGAACGGAACGCCTCGCGAGCGGTGACCCGTTGGCCGATGATGATCGGCAACATCGTGTGATACAGGGCGCGGCAATGACCGATTCGGAGCCGAGGATTGTTGTGCAAGGCGCGGGCGACCGCCGGATGGGCGGCGACGATGTCGGGAACATCGTCGAGCGTGCCGAGCATGGCGG
>JANNNL010000466.1:0-9344 GCA_031398525.1 Actinomycetes bacterium
ACGCCGACGCGATCGTCCGGTCGCGGGAGTTCTGGTTGAAGTCCACGAAGATCCGCTCCCCGCGTTCCTCCTTCCACCAGGCGGCCGTGACCAAGTCCGGTCGACGCCGTTCGAGCTCCCGGGCAACGGCCACTGCAGCCGACCGCACCGCGTACGAATCCCACTCGGGAACCAGCCGCACATAGACATGCAACCCGCGATTTCCCGTCGTCTTGATGTATGCCTTCACCCCCAACTCGGTGAACAAATCCCTGGTCAGGGCTGCGGTTTCCTGGGCCATCGGGAACGTGGTACCCGGGCCCGGGTCGAGGTCGATGCGCAGTTCATCGCAGTGTTCGGGGTCGGCCGCTCGCAGCGGCCACGAGTGAAACCCGAGGCAGCCGAGGTTGACCGCCCAGATGTAGTGCGCCAGATCGGCGACGACCAACGCCCGTGACGTGGTGCCGTTGGGGGTCGAGACGATCGTCGTCTCCAACCACTCCGGGGCTGAGTCGGGGATGCGCTTCTGGAAGAAGTTGGTGCCATGCGCCCCGTTGGGAAACCGCTGCAGCAGCACCGGCCGGTCGCGCATTTGGCGCATCAACGGCTCGCCGATGGCGATGTAGAAGTTGATCAGGTCGAGCTTCGTATCGCCCCGGGTCGTGAAGTACACCTTGTCGGGGCTCGTGATCGTCAGCTCGCGCCCGGCGACGGTCAGCGTGACGGACTCGCTGGTCGTTGCCATCCCCCCAGGCTACGCGACGTCGGCGTGGGGAAGCGCGCCCGGGTCGATCGATTACCAGGTGTCCACGCAGGGCCGCTTCTTGGTGATGCGCACCGGGACGGGCGGGAAGCTACGTAACGCGGCGAGGATCGTGCGGCGACTGTCGGCGGGGTCGATGACATCGTCGATTTCGAAGTGTGAGGCCATGTTGACGGCCTTGCCGTGCTCGTACATGCGGGCGACCATCTCGCTGAACATCGCTGCCCGTTCCGTCGGGTCGTCGATGGCGGCCAACTCGTTGCGGTAACCGAGTTTCACCGCCCCTTCCAGCCCCATCCCGCCGAACTCACCGGTCGGCCAGGCAACGGTGAACAGGGGAGCGTGGAAGCTGCCCGCGGCCATCGCCTGGGCACCCAACCCATACCCCTTGCGCAGCACGATGGTCATCACCGGCACCGTCAAACTCGCGCCGGTCACGAACAGCCGGCTGCAATGGCGGACCAACGCGGTCTGCTCGACATCGGGCCCAACCATCATCCCCGGCGTATCGCATAACATCACCAGCGGGATGTCGTACGCGTCGCAGAGCTGCATGAACCGCGCCGCCTTGTCGGCACCATCGGAGTCGATCGCCCCGGCTAGATGCATCGGATTGTTGGCGATGATCCCAACCGGGCGCCCCTCGATGCGAGCCAGCGCCGTCACCATGCCCACCCCGAAATGTCGTCGCACCTCGAGTACCGAACCGGTGTCGGCCAGGGTGTCGATCACCCGGCGGACGTCGTAGACCCGCAATCGATTCTCGGGAATGATGTGGCGAAGCAGCCGCTGATCGGGTGCCTCCCACGCCGTCGTGGAGCCTTGGAAGTACGAGAGGTACTGCTTGGCGGCGGACACCGCGGCGATGTCGTCGTCAACGAGGATGTCGATGACTCCGTTGGGGGCCTGCACCGACGTTGGGCCGACCTCGTCGGGATGGAACACGCCCAGCCCGCCGCCCTCGATCATCGCCGGCCCGCCCATGCCGATCGACGAGTTGCGGGTAGCGATGACAACATCGCAGCAACCGAGTATTGCCGCATTGCCGGCAAAGCATCTTCCAGCATTGACGCCAATGAGCGGCACCAGGCCGCTCAGCCGGGCGAAGTATTGGAACGCGCGGCAATCAAGCCCGGCGACGCCCATCCCGTCGGTATCGCCGGGCCGCCCACCGCCGCCCTCGGTGAAGAAGACCACCGGGGTACGCAGGCGTTCGGCCAGCTCGAACATGCGGTCCTTCTTGCGATGGTTCTGCAACCCCTGGGTGCCGGCAAGCACCATGTAGTCGTACGAGAGCACCATGCAGCGGGCTCGTTCGTCGTCAAACAGAGAGCCGTTGACGGTGCCCAGCCCGGCGACCATGCCGTCCGCCGCCGTCCGTTGAATCAGGTCGTCGATCGACCGGCGGCGGCGCTGTGCGGCCACGACGAGCGAGCCGTACTCGACGAAGGAACCCTCGTCGCACAGGTCGGCAAGGTTCTCGCGCGCAGTCCGTTGTCCGATCGCCCGACGCTTGGCCACCGAATCGGGTCGGGCTGCGTCGTGCGTGATGGCGTGGCGGTGCAACACCTCGGCCAGGTCCGGTCGGATGAGGTCGAGGTCGACGGTGTCTGCGGCCCGGGCCACTCCCAACACGGCGACGTCAGCTGGGTCGAGGAGCAGCAGCACCTCGCCGTCTCCGACCGTGGTTCCGCGGTCGACCCGGATTTCGGCGACGACACCGTCGAAGGGGGCGACGATGACGTGCTCCATCTTCATCGCTTCTAACACGACGACCTGATCTCCCTGGCGAACCTGTCCACCAACGACGGCAGTCACCACCACGACGGTGCCCGGCATCGGCGAGACGACGGCCCGATCATCGTCGACCGGCTCGACTCCCACCGAGGCTGTCTCTTGGGCTCGCTTGCCAACGGCCAAGACCGCCAGCGGGTCGCTGATACCCGGCCCCGCAGTCGACGCTACCGCCGCTGGTGTTGCCAGTTCGGCGGCGTGATCGTCGATGAACCGGGTGGAAATACGGTCAGCGACGACTTCGGCGTGGGCCACTAACCGGGCGAGCACATCGGCACTGGTCGCCAGGCCATCGATCCGGAGTTCGTCGAGGGCACGGGCCGCCTTGGCCAACGCGTCGGGGTACGACCCGGGGGAGTGGACGATCAGCTTGGCGAACAGCGAGTCGAACCGCGGGTTGCTGCGCATACCAACGTGCACCGCAGTGTCGATACGGATACCTGGCCCGGTCGGCCATTCCAGCGCAGTCACGGTGCCCCCGGTTGGACGTAGCGAACCGTCGGCGAGCAACGTCTCGGTATTGATCCGGAGTTGCACGGCATAGCCATTGGGGACACCGACCGGCGCCAGACCGATGCCCGCCAGGGATTCGCCACCGGCGATGCGCAACTGCAAACCAACCAGATCGGCTCCGGTCACGGCCTCGGTGACGGTGTGTTCCACCTGCACCCGAGGGTTCGCCTCGATGAAGTACCAGCCACCGTCAACGACCAGGAACTCGAAGGTGCCGAGCGATCGATACCTCACCGTTGCGGCCATGATGCGGGCTGCTGCGATGATCTCACGCCGCGTTGTCTCGCGCAGCGACGGGCTGGGGGCGACCTCGATGATCTTCTGATTGCGGCGCTGCAGCGTGCATTCTCGTTCACCGAAATCGACGACATCGGCGCCGTCGCCGACGATCTGCACCTCGATGTGACGGGCCCCGATGACCAGCTGTTCGATGTAGAGAGCGCCGTCTCCGAACGCGCCGAGCGCTTCGGATCGGCAGCGCTCAATCGCCCCAGCGAGATCGTCACGCCGCGTCACGGCGCGGATTCCACGCCCGCCACCCCCCAAGACGGCCTTGACCATCAGCGCGCCGTGTTCGTCGAAGAAGGCGTACGCGTCGTCGAGATGGGTATCGCTCGACGTCCCGGCGAGCGTAGGCACCTGGCATCGGTGGGCGAGCAGTCGACCGGCGACCTTGTTGCCCAGTTCGTCGAGGGTGTCGGCCGTCGGCCCGACGAAGGCGATGCCTGCGGCGGTACAGGCTCGGGCGAGGTCAGCCCGTTCGCTGAGCAGGCCATACCCGGGGTGCAACGCGTCGCCTCCCGAATCGGTCGCGGCCGCGACGATCTGTTCGACGTTTAGATAGGCGGCCGGGCCGGAGCCGACCAGCGCCACCGAGCCGGTGGTTCGTCGTGTGTGTAGGGCCTCGGAGTCGTCCTCGGAGAACACGGCAACGGTCTCGATGCCCAGAGTGGCGGCGGCGCGGGCGATCCGGATGGCGATCTCGCCCCGGTTGGCAATGAGCAGACGGCGGATGGCCATCGCTGCATCCCATCACAGCGGTTCAACGGGTGTGACATCGGCCGCCTGCGGGGCCGTACGAATGGCGTCAGTCGATCGCAGGGGCCCGCCTGCTACGGTGGGCATCCTTCGGAAAGCGAAGTCCGGTGAGAACCCGGCGCTGTCCCGCAACTGTGAGTCCACTCGTCTGAGTGGTCGAGCCAGGTCGCCTGACTGAAGACACGAGAACACCCTCGAGGCAAGGGAAGCTCGTCGGCTGAGGGCCGTTCGTCCACCAGTCGCACCGAGAACTCAGCAGCTCGAGCGACAAGGAGGACACCCTATGAAACGACCCATTCGCCTAGTTACCGCCCTCGGTCTCATCGCCGCGCTCGGAGCGTGCTCCGACGACGGCACCGAGAAGCAGGCCGCCGCACCGATCGAGGAAGCGACCACGGTCGTCCTGGCGACGACTGCGGCACCCGCTCCGACCGAACCCGCCGTTGCGGCCCCGTCGAAGATCGTCTCGCTGTCGGCAGCGGCCACCGAGATGCTGTTCGCCATCGGCGCCGGACCCCAGGTCCTCGCCGTCGATTCGACCTCCAACTTCCCAGCCGATGCCCCGATCACCGACCTGTCGGGCTTCGAGCCGAACGTTGAGGCGATCGCCGCGACGGGAGCTGACCTGGTCGTGCTCTCCGACGACATGAACAATGTCGTCGCCGGGTTAACGGCGCTCAAGATCCCCGTCATGCAGACACCGGCGGCCGTCACCCTCGACGACACGTTCGCCCAGATCGAGCAGTTGGGTGCCGCCACCGGGCACATCGCGCAGGCCGCCGAGCTGGTCAAGAACATGCAGACCGAGATCGACGAGATCGTCGCCGAGGCGAGGAGCGCGGCCCCCGCGACGCCGCTGAGCTTCTATCACGAGCTCGATCCGACCTACTACTCGGCGACCTCGACCACCTTCATCGGCCAGATCTACAAAGCATTCGGCCTGGTCAACATAGCTGATGCCGCCTCGACCGACGACGACTTCGGCTACCCGCAGCTGTCAGCGGAGTACATCGTCACTGCCGACCCCGACCTCATCTTCCTCGCCGACGTCAAATGCTGCCAGGCGAACGCCGCAGCAGTTGGCACCCGCGATGGCTGGGCCGGTCTGCAGGCCGTGACCGGCGGAGGCGTCATCGAACTCGATGACGACATTGCCTCGCGCTGGGGCCCACGGGTGGTCGACCAGTACCGTGCCGTGGCCGCCGCCTTGGCCAAACTGCCGGTCGGCTGAATCCAGTGAGGGCGACGGCGACGGCGGCAAGAACCACGAGGGCAACGGTCATCGCGACCGTGGCCCTCGTGGCCGCCGTCGTCGCCGCGCTCTCGATTGGCCCGGCCCGGTTGCCGGTCTGGGCCGTGATGCGCGAACTGCTCGATCGACTGCCGTTGGTCAACCTCGACTCGGGATTGAGCGTCAACCAGGTGGCGACCATCTGGGACCTGCGCTTCCCCCGGGTCGTGCTCGGTCTCCTCGTCGGTGCCGTGTTGTCGGGGTCCGGGGCCGCTTATCAAGGCGCGTTTCGCAACCCGTTGGCCGATCCATATCTGCTCGGCGTCGCCGCCGGTGCGGGGCTGGGGGCGACGATCGCACTGGTCGCCGGGGCGGCAACCAACAACGGAGGGGTGTTGACCCCCGTCCCGCTCGCCGCGTTCGGCGGAGCGATGTCGTCGGTGGCGCTCACCTACCTGGCCGGAGGGGTCGGTCGGCAGCGCACGGCCACCGGTTTGCTGCTCGCCGGAGTCGCGGTCAGCAGCTTCCTCACCGCCGCCCAGACCTACGTGCTGCAGCGCAACACGCAGGTGCTGCGCACCGTCTACTCATGGATTCTTGGCCGTCTGACTGTCGTCGGGTGGACCGACGTCGGCATCGTGCTGCCCTATGCGGTGGCCTCTGCCGTCGTGCTGCTGATCATGGCCCGATCGCTCGACGTCCTGGCGGTCGGCGACGAAGAGGCCGGCGCGCTCGGCATCCGGGTAAAACGAGTGCGGGCCATCGTGATCGTCGCCGCATCGTTGGGCACGGCCGCCGCGGTGGCCGTCAGCGGCCTGATCGGGTTCGTCGGCCTGATCGTTCCCCACACGGTGCGGTTGATGGTCGGTGGCAGCTACCGACGGATCATCCCACTGTCGCAGATTGGTGGGGCGGCGTTCCTGGTCGCCGCCGACCTGCTCGCTCGCACCGTGATCAGCCCGGCCGAGCTGCCGATCGGCGTGATCACCGCCATCGTCGGCGGTCCGTTTTTCCTGCTCGTCATGCGCACCCGACGGGAGAACTTCGCGTGAGCCGACTGTTGGTCAAAGACGTCAGTGTGCGGTTGGGGCGCCGTGAGGTCGTGCGCGATGTGTCGCTGAGCGCCGAGCCGGGGGAGTGGCTGGCGATCATCGGCCCCAACGGGGCGGGCAAATCGTCTCTGCTCAAGGCCATTGCCGGGGTCATCCAATGCCGGGGAACCGTCGAGATTGACGGCCAGGCCCTCGACCAATTGCCCCCGCGGCAACGGGCCCAGCGTCTGGCGATGGTCGCCCAATCGCCCACCATTCCCGACGGAATCTCGGTGGTCGAGTACACGATGCTCGGCCGCACCCCCCATCTTGGCTCGTTCGGACGCGAGTCGGCGAGCGACCTGGACCGGGTGCACGCCGCGCTCGCCGATCTCGACGTCGCCGGCCTCGCCACGCGCGATGTGTCGACGCTGTCGGGCGGCGAGCGCCAGCGGGTTCTGCTCGCCCGGGCCCTCGTCCAAGACACCGCGGTGTTGCTACTCGATGAGCCGACCACCGCCCTCGACATCGGCCACCAGCAAGACGTGATGGAACTCGTCGATCGCCTGCGCCGCGAACGGGGCATCACGGTGATCGCCACCCTGCACGACCTCACCCTGGCCAGTCGCTACCCCGACCGGTTGATCATGCTCGTCGACGGCCGCGTCGTCGCCGAAGGTTCGCCGGTCGAGGTCTTGACCGAATCCCATCTCGCCCGGTTCTACGGAGCCACCGTCACGGTGCTGTGTACCGCCGATGGCCTCGCCATACTTCCCCGTCGCCCATATCAGGAGCCCCACCATGACTGACGCCTCCACCACCCCGACCGTAGAGACCGCCGATGACTCAGCCATCGCGCCGACCGAGGACCCGCGCCCCGACAAACTGCGCGTCGCCAAGTCACTGGTGTTGGTCAACACCGGGGATGGCAAGGGCAAAACCAGCGCGGCCCTCGGCGTCGTGATGCGCGCGCGCGCTCAGGGCTGGCCCGTTGCCGTTGTGCAGTTCCTCAAGTCCGGCGATTGGCAGACCGGCGAGGAACGCCTCGGCCGTGAGATCGGCGTTGACTGGTGGTCGCTCGGCGAAGGCTTCACCTGGGACTCCGAGAACCTGTCGAAAGACATCGCTACCGCCCAGGAGGCGTGGCGGCAGGCCGCCTCGCTGATCGCCGCCGGCGAGCACCGCCTGGTCATGCTCGACGAGATCACGTATGTCATCAACTGGGGTTGGGTGCCAATCGCTGACGTCGTCGACGCCATTCGCAACCGCCCCGAGAAGGTCTCGATCGTGTTGACAGGGCGCGACGCACCCCAGGAGCTGATCGATGTGGCCGACACCGTCAGCGAGGTCCGCAACGTGAAGCACGCCTACCAGCAGGGCATCGCCGCCAAGAAAGGCATCGACTACTGATGCCGTTCACCCTCGTGATCGGTGGAGCGCGTAGCGGCAAGAGCTCCCTCGCCCTTCGGCTAGCGACAGCTTCGGCGCGCCCGGTCACCTTCGTTGCCACCGCACAGGCCGGCGACGACGACATGGCGGCGCGCATCGACCGGCACCGCGACGAGCGGCCTGCGAGTTGGAGCACCGTCGAGGAGCCGAGTGCCGTTGCTGATGCGGTTGATCGAGATGACGATGCCTTCCTGATCATCGACTGCGTAACGATGTGGGTCGCCAATCTGATCTTTGCCGACCGTTCCGACGACGACATCCGCGCCATGGGACGCGACCTCGGTGCCCGCCTGGCCGAGCGCGCGGCGTCGGCGGTCGTGATCTCCAACGAGGTCGGCATGGGCATCCACCCCGAGACCGAACTCGGCCGTCGATATCGCGATCTACTCGGCTGGGTGAACGGCGACCTCGCCGCCGTTGCCGAACGTTCGCTGCTGATGGTGGCTGGCCGAGCCACCCTGCTCCACGACCCGATTGATCTGCTGACCAGCAAGGATGTACCTGCGTGAACCCGCTACGAGCGCTGCTCGCCGACCTGCCCGAACCCGACGCATCGGCTCGCGACGCGGTCGCCAACCGGGCCGCCGACATTCTCCGTCCGGCGGGCGCGTTGGCCCGACTTGACGAGATCGCCGTATGGCTCGCCGGTTGGCAGGCAACGTCCCTGCCGGCGGTGACTCGACCCGCCGCCGTGATCTTTGCCGGCGATCACGGGGTTGCCGCCGATGGGGTGAGCGCGTACCCCGGTGAGGTGACCGCGGCAATGCTCGCCGCCTTCCACAAGGGAGTGGCCACGATCAGCGCCTTCGCCGCGGGCGTTGGTGCCTCGGTAACAGCCATCGACGTGGGCGTTGGCCGCCCGACCGGCAACCTCCGCCACGAACCGGCAATGACCCCCGAGTGGTTCGCCGAGAGTGTCGCGGCGGGGGAGCAGGCGATCGACGCGCTGGATGCCGACATCCTCGTCGTCGGCGAGATGGGGATCGGCAACACCACCGCGGCGGCCGCCGTCTGCGCCTGCATTCTCGGCGGCGACGCCGAGGATTGGGTAGGAGCCGGAACCGGGGTCGACGACGACGGCCGAGCTCGCAAGGTGGCGGCCGTCGCCGACGCTCAACGTCGAGTTGCGGGGGAGCAAGATCCCCTCGAGCTGCTACGCCACGTCGGCGGTTCGGAGCTGGTGGCAATGGCCGCGGCGATTGCTACCGCCCGTCAACGACGCATCCCTGTGGTGCTCGATGGCTTCGTTGTCGGCGCCGCTGCGCTCGCACTGCACGCAGCCCGGCCCGGAGCGCTCGATCACTGCGTTGCGGGCCACGTCTCTGCTGAGCCCGGCCACCGACGGTTGCTCGCCCACCTGGCGATGAGCCCACTGCTCGACTTGGGTATGCGGCTCGGCGAGGGCAGCGGGGCGATGTTGGCGGTGCCGCTGGTGGCCCAGGCGGCCCGCGGGGTGACCGACGTAGCGACCTTCACTGAGTGGTTCGGCGCGCCTCCCGCATGAGCCCCGTGCGGGACCTGCGAGTCGCTGGGTCGTTCCTCACCC
>JANNNL010000122.1:0-4632 GCA_031398525.1 Actinomycetes bacterium
CGAGCATCGCCGCACCCTCGACGAACTGATAATTGCCGTTCAACGTGGTCATCGTCGGACCGGCGATGCCTAGAATTCCTCTGCCCACCAGGTCTGATCGACGCTCACTGCCGAACGCGATGAGCACGTCGTATGGGCCGGTTCGAGTCATTCGCTGGGTCTTTGTCAGATCAGTCCCCTGCGCATGGGTCGGCATATGGGCCGACATTCCGACATGCTCGAAGGTCAGCCCGGTCGCGGCCGCCAGCCGATCGAGTGCTTCACTGAGGTCGTCGAGATACTTGTTGGAGTACCCGTCGAGGTTGACGACATAGCGAATTGGACGGCACGGATTCCACCGTATGGGGACGTCACCGTCCTGCCGAGCGCCTCCCGACTCCCACCCACCATTCGAACCGATCTGCATCATAAAGTTGTACTGGGACGAGAGTTCGGGACCGAACGGACCCGGCAGCGGGACGTGAGCTCCGACGTTGCTGGCCATCGGGTCGCCGACGAACCATCCGGAGATGTCGGCCAGGATGTGCGCGCCATTCTCGGTGAAGACCGCGAACCCGGTGGCTGTCACCGGCGTGATGACGTGGCTGGCGATGGTCTGACCAGCGGTCGTCGCATTGAGGCTGGATGCGTTGGGACGGTACTGGCGAGCCGGCCACACCGAGACGTACCCGGGGGAGGCGTCAGACACCGTGGTGTTGAGGACCACCGCAGCCACCCCCGACGCCGGAAGGCCGAAACGACCAGCGACCGGCACCTCAATGGCACGACGAGCCCCCGGGCGCTGGTAACCCTGGCGGGTGTCGACTACTCGGCCTGGGGAGACCGGGACGAACAAACCCGCCACGCTCGTCGGCGCCGTCGCACCCGTGAAGTAGCCGACGAGGTCGATGATCAGGTGCCCGCCGGTCTCGGCAAACACGTTGAGCTTTCCGGCGGTCAACCGCACGAGCGCCTGGGCGGCCACCGTCTGGCCGGCGTACTCAATGTTGAGATTGCTGGTGTTCGGGCGACCTGTCCCCGACGGATACAGCGACCAGTAACCCGCTCCGCTGGCCGCGGTGACGGTCACCTTGAGCACGGCACTGTCGGCATCGCTCGGCAGGCCACCAAGACCAGCGATGTCGATTTCGACGTCGCTGCCGGCCGTAAGAGGTCCAGCGAGCCGGCCGGAGCCGCGGGTATCGATGACGCGAATCGGAGAAATCGGCGAAAATCGTCCGGCCGAGGTAGCCGACGACGGGACGTAGTAGCCCTGCACGTCGGCAATCAGATGCCCGCCGGCCGATGTATAGAACTGGACGTCGCCATCGATGCCAAGTGGAACGGTCGTCAGGTTGGCAATCGTCTGGCCTTCGTACTCAACGTTCATCGCCGACACCTCGGGGCGAATCTGCCCGCCGGGGTACGCCGTGATGTATCCACGGCCCGCCGATGCGGTAGCGGTGAGGTTGACGACGACGGCGTTGGCGTTACGAGGTACGACACCGACCCCGGCGATCTTCAACGAGACGAGGTCACCTGCGACGAGGACCGCCTTGGTGCCGAGCCCCACTCGACTGTCGAGCACTCGACTGGGTGGAATCGCCACGTAGCGCCCGGCGTTCGACGGGACAACCGACGGGGCGACAAGTGGTGAAGCCACCCCGTTTGGCTTCGGGCTCGGCAGTTCGTCATTCGTGGTCGGCGCTCGGGACGGCTCCGACCACAGAATGCCAACCGGGTCGGGCGATGCCGGATTCGTCGACGCCGCCACCGACGAGACCTCGATCATCACCGCACTGAGTAGGACGACAGCCGTCCCGATTGAACTCTTCACTCGCCGCAACATGTGGCAAGGATGCACCGAGGGCGACGGAAAATTCGTCGCCCTCGATCAGTTCTTGAACGTAACTTGACTCAGCAGGAGTCAGGCGAGGTCGACGCGGAGTCGGTTGGTGTCGATTTTGACACCAGGTCCCATCGTCGAAGCAACCGAGATCTTGCGGAGATACCGGCCCTTGGCGGCCGCTGGCTTGGCACGCTGCAGCTCGTCGAGCAGGGCCCGCAAGTTGATGTTGAGCGAGTCAATCGGGAAGCTGGCCCGACCGATCGGGACGTGAATGTTGCCGTAGCGGTCGGTGCGGTACTCGACCTTGCCGCCCTTGAACTCGGTGACGGCCCGGCCGACGTCGGTGGTGACAGTACCGGTTTTCGGGTTGGGCATCAGGCCACGAGGGCCGAGGGCCCGGCCAAGGCGGCCGACCATCGGCATCAGGTCGGGGGTGGCGATGGCCACGTCGAAGTTGAAGTTGCCCTTCTCGATTTCGGCAACCAGGTCGTCGGTACCGACGATGTCGGCTCCGGCCTTGCGGGCCTCATCGGCGGCTTCGCCTGCCGCGAAGACGGCGACGCGGACGTCTTTGCCGGTTCCAGCTGGCAGGGCGACCGTGCCACGGACCATCTGGTCAGCTTTGCGAGGATCGACGCCCAGGCGGATGGCCGCTTCAACGGTTTCATCGAACTTGGCTGAGGCAACGGCCTTGACCAGCTCCAATGCCTCGATCGGCGTGAACAGCTGGTCGCGGTTGTACCGCTTCAGCGCGTCGGTGTACTTCTTGGATTGCGCCATGATTGGCTCCCTCATTCAGTTGGCCCGTCCGGCGAGGTTGTCCGGATCGAGGCGGGTGGTTGTTGCATACCGTGACGACCACAGTCGCCTCGGGGAATCAGACGACCTGGAGGCCCATCGAGCGAGCCGTGCCGAGAACTTGCAGCTTGGCGGCATCGAGATCGTAGGCATTGAGGTCGGGCATCTTGATTTTGGCGACTTCTTCGATGTCGGCCTGGGTGACGGTGCCACAGACTTCCTTCCCTGGGTTCTTCGAACCACGGGGTAGACCAGCCTTCTGGCGCAGCAGCACCGGAGTGGGCGGGGTCTTGAGGATGAACGTGAACGAGCGGTCCTCGAAGACCGTGATCTCGACCGGGATAATCGTCCCGACCGAATCTGCCGTCGCCGCGTTGTACTGCTTGACGAAGTCCATGATCGGAACACCATGGGGTCCGAGCGCAGTGCCGACGGGCGGGGCCGGAGTGGCCTTACCTGCCGGAATCTGAATCCGGACGATCGCAGTAACCTTCTTCTTCGCCATGTTGGCGTTCCCTTCTTACCTGAATCTTTTCTACAAGCTCAGAGCTTGGCGACTTGAGCGAAATCCATCTCGACGAGCGTCTCGCGGCCGAAGATGTTGACGAGGACCTTGAGTTTCATGTGGTCGGCATTGATCTCGGCGACTTGGCCGGAGAAGTCGGCGAACGGGCCTTCCTTCACACGGACACTCTCGCCGATGTCGTACTCGAACTTGGGCTTGCGCCGCGGCGACACGTCCTGCCCGTCACCCTTGGCCGAGAGGAAGGTCTCGACCTCGCGACGCGAAAGGGGAGTGGGCTTCTTATCGAACCGGGCCTGGCCGACGAAGCCGGTGACGCCGGGGGTATTGCGAACGCAGTACCACGAAGCATCGTCCATCTCGCAACGAACGAGAAGGTAGCCCGGGAAGACCTTCTTCTGAACGACTTGCTTGCGGCCGTTCTTGAACTCGACGACGTCTTCCATTGGGATGACGGCTTCGTAAATCTTGTCTTCCATGTTCATCGACTGGATGCGGGCTTCGAGATTGGCCTTGACCTTCTTCTCGTACCCCGACTGGCTGTGGATGACGTACCACTTACCCGGCTTCAGCCACGGGTTTTCCGCCGGCGGCTCTTCCTCGTCCTCGCTCGACAAGTCAAACGACGCATCGGGAGTGCCCGAGACGACATCGTCAGCCGTCTCGACCTGGTCGGTCTGGATCGCCTCGGGAACGTCGTCAGTAGATTCTTCGTCGATCTCCGCGGGGAGATCCAGTTCATCTGTCATGGATCAGCCTCCGTAGAGCCAGCTGGTGAGGATATTGAAAAGGCCATCGAGCCCGAACACGTACGCCATGAAGACCACGACCGTGGCCAAGACGACGGCGGAATACCGCCGGACCTCGGGCCATTCGGGCCAGGCCACCTTGGCCATTTCGGCCCGGACCTCACGGATGTACTGCGGGATAGATGTGCGCCCTTCATCGGGCTTCTTGCTCGCGGTGGGGCGCGCTGTTCGAACAGGCTGACCCTTCTCGTCGAGGGCACCCATCTTCTTCAGTTGACGCTTCTGTTCGCGATTCAGGTCCTCAGTGGACATGGTGACCTTCCTCCAGCGAAGGCTGGGCAGGGCAGGAGGGACTCGAACCCCCGACCGTCGGTTTTGGAGACCGATGCTCTACCAACTGAGCTACTGCCCTCGGAGAGAGGGGCCGCTGGCAGGTTACCAGTGGCCCTCTCGTCGAGTGTTTGGTTAACGGGTTTCCTTGTGGCTGGTGTGCCGACGATCGTGCGAGCAGTACTTTTTCATCTCGAGTCGTTCGCGATCATTGATCTTCGACTTCATCGTGATGTAGTTACGCCGCTTGCACTCGGTGCACTCCAAGGTGATCTTGATCCGCTTGTCGTTCTTAGCCATAGTGGTTCAGCTCACTTCAAAATCTTGGTGACGCGGCCGGCGCCAACGGTACGGCCACCCTCACGAATAGCGAACCGCAACTGCTCATCCATCGCGATCGGCTT
>JANNNL010000511.1:0-2074 GCA_031398525.1 Actinomycetes bacterium
CATCAAGCAGCATTTTGACCAGTTCTTCCATGAAGAACGGGTTGCCCTGGCCATGTTGTGTGACCACCGAGCGCAGCCCGGGTGGAACGATGTGGAACTGGGCTAGGAGCACGTCGGCGAGTTCATCGGTGGCGTCGAGATCGAGCGGGGCCAGCTCAATTCGCGTGCCACGGCCCCCGCCGCCGTGGGCTCCCCGACGACTCAGCAGTTCGGGCCGGGCCGACGAGACGACGATCACGGCTGCGTCGGCGCACTGCTCCGCCACATAGCCGAGAAAATCGAGTGTGCCGTCGTCGGCCCAATGCAGGTCCTCGATCAGTACCACGACCGGGGCACCGACACCCGGAGCGCTGGCCATCCGCTTGAACAGTTCCGCGCCGGCGCGAAAGGCCCGCAGCCGCACCTGTTGCGGATCTCCGAGAATGCCGGCGATGTGCCTACTTGTCGTGAAGTCCATTCCGATGAGATGCCCGAGCAGGTGGCTCGATGACTCGTCATCCCCGAAGTACGGCGCCATGCCTTCGATGAGGCGGTTACAGGCCACGTCGGCCGGATCGCTGTCGGCGATCTGAAATCGCCACGCCACCACGTCGCGTAACAGCCCGTAAGGATGGCCACGCGTGTGGGGATGGGCGCGTCCCTTGCAGATCACGTACGGGTCGGCCTGCACGTCAGCCCAATTTTCGACCTCGTAGAGCAGCCGGCTCTTACCGACGCCGGCGTCGGCGATGATCATGACGGATTGGTAGCGCCGTTCGGTGGAAAGCACGCGCAAGGCGTCGGTGATCTGCGCGAACTCGCTCGTTCGTCCGATCATCGGGGTCTCGACCCCCTCGATCCCCCGGTTGGCGGTGCGAAACGCCCGCGGCTTCGCCCGCTCGATGAGATACGTCCGCACCGGTTCGGCGAATCCTTTGATCGTCAGCAGCGGTTGTTCGACGGCGTCGAACAGACCGCGAACCATCCGGTACGTCGCGTAGCTGATCCGCAGGCCACCGACCGGGGCGTGCTGCTCCATCCGGGCCGCGAAATTGACGGTGCTCCCACGGATGTTGCCGACACCCTCGAGACCGCCGCCGACCAGCACCGGTCCAGTGTCGATTCCCACCCGCACCCGAAGCTGAGCACCGGACTCACCGGTCAGCGCGCCGAGAATCGCCAGACCCGCGTGGGTCGCATTCTCGGCGTCGTCCTCGCGCGACTCGTCGACGCCGAACGCGGCGAGCAGCCCGTCGCCCGTGTACTTCAGCACCCGGCCATGGTGTGCTTCGACGATTGCAGTGAACTCCCGCAGCGTGGGATCCATCAACTCGTGGATGTCTTCGGGATCCAGACGACTACCGATCGCCGTGGAGCCGACCACATCGATGAACATCACCGACAACTGCTTGAGTTTCGCCTCAGCGTCACCGTTCGTCGCAACTGCGGGGGCCGCGGTGCCCAACGCCGCCTGCAACGGTGCCACTGCCATGTCGACAACGGCGGCGCCAAGCATTGAGCGTTGAGCCTCGAGCGCGGCGATCGCGGCCTCGATCTCCACACGCGGCGTCGTCATCATGGTCATTCTTCCAGCACCGGGCAGCTGACGTCGGGGACCGGACGGGAGTCTCAGTTCGGGGTGAACAGCGGTGCAAAGATCGGGACTTCGAAAACTGCGCCTGGTTCGCGCAGGTCGTTGTATTCGGTGACCAGCTCGATCACGTCGGCGGGTAGCCGTTCGAAGAATCTGATCTGCGTGGTGCCGTACTGCTCGTCGAGTCGGGGGATCAGCTCGGCCCGCCCCAATTCGGTCAGACGCGACTCGATCATCGCCCGGACCGCGTCGGATCGTACCTGGTCAACGGCACTACGCGGGTCGAACGAGGCGAGCAACACGGCGTCGTCACGACTGGCGAACTTGGCGATCGATCGGTCGCCCGAGATATACCAGAGAACCGTCGATGCCGTCTCCTCGAGCTGCACCCGGAACGGTTGCGCGGCGGCCTTACCCCACGCGTCGACGCCGACGCGGATGCCGCGTCGCTCCATTTCGAGCACCAACCCGTACGGCACGCCGCCAAGCGCCGCCGGATCG
>JANNNL010000552.1:0-3465 GCA_031398525.1 Actinomycetes bacterium
GTCAGGCCGAGACCCGGCTGAGGAAGTTGCGAATCAGGTCGTGGCCGTGGCTGGTCAGGATGGATTCGGGGTGGAACTGGACGCCCTCGATCGGGAGGTCGCGGTGGCGCAGACCCATGATCGTGCCGTCGGGAATCTCGGCGGTGATCTCCAGGCAGTCGGGCAAGCTCTCGCGCTCCACGACGAGCGAGTGGTAGCGGGTGGCCTCAAGCGGCGACGGCAGGCCGGCGAACACTCCGGTGTCGTGGTGGGTGACAAACGAGGTCTTGCCGTGCATCAGCTCAGTGGCCCGCACGACGTTGCCGCCGTACACCTGCCCGATCGCCTGATGGCCGAGGCAGACTCCGAGTACCGGCACGCCCCGCGCCGCGAAGGCTTTGATTGCATCGCACATGATCCCGGCATCTTCCGGCCGACCGGGTCCCGGCGACATCAGAACGGCGTCGGGATCGATAGCCAATGCCTCGTCAACGGTGAGCGCGTCGTTGCGATGAACGATCGGCTCGGCCCCAAGTTCCCCCAGGTACTGGACCAGGTTGTAGACGAATGAGTCGTAGTTGTCGATCACCAACACGCGGGGCACGGCCCCAGCCTTGCCGGTCGGGACGGGCGTGTCGAAACGCATTCGTGCTCAAGCGCTCGCGCACAGCGGGTTCGTGCCCCTACACTGTCGCCTTCGTGGCACCTCCCAAGCGCAAAGCCGGTGGCCGAGTAACCCCCAAGGGCACTCGTCCCGGCGATTCCAAACTTCCGACCGCCGGCGATCGACCGATCGGCGCGGGTCTCGGCGCCGACAAAGGCGACGGTCCCAAGCACGCGGCCACCGGGTCGTCGCGCTATACGCCACCGGTGCCGGTCTACAAGCAGCAGAGCCCCCGGTGGGTACCCATCCTGATGTTCTCGTTGTGGATCATCGGCGCCCTCGTCATCATCTGCTACTACCTCGACTTCCTGCCCGGTGGGCAGAGCCAGTGGTACCTCGCTGCGGGCCTCGGCCTCATCCTCGCGGGGCTGTACACCGCCACGAAATTCAGATGACGCCGCGGTGATCCGCGGGTGACCGCCTGTGGGTGACCGGGTTACATCGATGTGATTATCACCAGAGATATCCACAGCTGGGGATATCTCTGGTGGGTTTACTCCATGATCGGCGCGAGGATGTCCATGTCTTCCATGCAGTGCCGGGGAGGGGGCGGATCTTCCTCGGGAGCCATCGTCATGCGCAGCTCCACCCCGCATACGCTGCACCGATACCTGACGTTAATTCGACGAAGCTCACCCTCGGGTGGGGGTGCAGGTAGCGGAGTGGTCACACTGCGGATCATTCCGATGCCGACTTTCCACAACGTGTAGCCAAGCACGAGGGCGCCGAATATCCACAGGACCGTACTTGCCTTGGGCACGTCACCGAGCGTACCTGCTCGACCCGATTACTCAAGGCCATGGGTGACCGACGAATCCGGTGCTACGAGCCCATCGCCGCTCAGGAGTATCGCCATCGAGACGGCGGCTGCGAGCACCGAAGCCACCAAGATCGCCAATTTGGCATTCGACTGTTCGACCGGATCGGGAAGGGCGAGTTCGGCGATGAACAGGGCAACGGTGAACCCGATGCCGGCTGCAGTGCCGACCCCGATGAGTTGGCGTGGGTTCGACGCCGCAGGGGTGTCGGCGAGGCCGAGACGCGTCGTCGTGCGGGCGGCAATGACGATGCCCAACGGTTTTCCGAGCAGCAGTCCGGCCAAGACGCCCCAGGTGACCGTAGAGCCGGCAGCATCGCCAAGTCGATCGATGGAGATGGTGATCCCGCTGTTGGCGAGCGCAAAGATGGGAACGATGATGTAGCTCGTCCACGGATGCAGCACATGCTGAAGCCACTCGACGACCGACACGGATCCCTTGGCCAGTTGGCTGGTGAAATGAGCGGCATCAACGTCGGTCAAATCGAGTAGTTCGTCGGAATCGATGAATTCACGCTGCAGACGGGGAGTCGAGGGTGCGAGAAGGCCCATGATGACGCCCGCAATCGTTGGATGGATACCTGCCTCGTACATCCCTAACCACACGACTACGCCGATGACGACGTATACCCAGGTTGAGTGCACACCGAGTCCTTTGGTCACCACGGTGAGCAATACTCCGGCTATGGCTGCGCCAAGCCATCCCCAGATGAGGCCACCCGAGTACACCAGGGCAATGACGACAATCGCCCCGATGTCATCCACGATCGCAAGGCCGAGCAAGAACGCACGCATCGATGCCGGGATGCGATCGGCGGCGACGGTGAGCACCCCAACGGCCAGCGCGATATCGGTGGCCATCGGGATTGCCCAACCACGCGGGGCGGAAGTCCCGGCAATGGCGAGGTAGACCAGTGCAGGCGCGATCATCCCGCCGAGGGCGGCGACGCCCGGCAGGAGCGCCGCCCGGCGCGATGCGAGGTGCCCGTCGGTCAACTCACGTTTGATCTCCAAACCAACGACGAAGAAGAAGATGACCATCAGACCGTCATTGATCCAGTGACGCAGATCGAGATCGAGTGTGTGGCCGGCAACGGTGACCGCGGCCCTACTCGACCACAGCGTTTCGTACGATGCTGACCAGGGCGAATTCGCCCAGACGAGGGCGAGAAACGCGCCGATGGCAAGCAGTATGGCACCGGCCGACTCGGCGGCCAGGAAGTCCCGAAGGGGTGATAGCCGCCGAACCATCGGCGAGTGCGTGACATGGCGCAAGCGAGTCAAAGGATCTCCTGACATCGCCGACCAGACTTCCCGGCACACCTTGGTTGAGTGGTTGATTCTACCGTGAGCGCCGATTTGCGCTGGAGCTGGCGTCGGCACCGACCAGCGTTTTTTGATCGGCCTGACAGCTCAGCCGAGGCGTTCGATAATGGTGGCGTTGGCCATGCCGCCGCCTTCGCACATCGTCTGCAGCCCGTAGCGGCCGCCGGTACGTTCCAACTCGCACAACAGGGTGGTCATCAACCGGGCTCCCGAGCAGCCGAGCGGGTGGCCGATGGCGATGGCTCCGCCGTTCGGGTTGACGCGTTCCATGTCGGGATGGAACTCCTTCTCCCACGCCAGCACGACCGAGGCGAACGCCTCGTTGATCTCGACCAGATCCATGTCGGCGATCGAGAGGCCCGACCGTTCGAAGATCTTGCGGGTCGCCGGGATCGGCGCAGTGAGCATGAACCGCGGGTCGTCGCCGGCGAGGGAGAAGTTGACGAACCGGGCCCGCGGGGTCAGCCCGAGCTGCGCCGCCTTCTCCTCGCTCATGATCAACATGGCGGCCGCGCCGTCGGTAATCTGCGACGAGTTGCCAGCGGTGACCTTGCCACCCTTGTCGGCCTCGATGAACGACGGCTTCAGCGAGGCAAGCTTCTCGAGGGTGGTGTCCCGCAGGCCCTCGTCGACGGTCATCATCTTGCCTTCGAAGTCCAGCATCGGCAGGATCTGCGAC
>JANNNL010000595.1:0-7859 GCA_031398525.1 Actinomycetes bacterium
GTCGAGCCGACCCATGATCGAGTCGTACTTCAGCAGGTGCGCCATCATTGCTAGCGAACCGAGGTCGTTGACCGCCACGAAGTCGATGTCGGCTCCGCGCTGCTTGGCGGCGCGGAAGAAGTTGCGCCCAATGCGGCCGAATCCATTGATGCCCACGCGAACGGTCATGTTCCACGGGTCCTTTCGTCAGGTTTTCTCACTACAAGATCGGGCCGCGAGGCTACCGCGATCATCCTGCATGGGGTTGCTATCCGACCACCGTGTGACGAAAAATCAAGACCGCTTGAGGTCGCGGTGGACCGCGCGGGCCGGCATCTCCCGCAGGGCAAGGCGCCGAACGAGTTCCTCGGTGATTGCGACCGAGCGGTGGCGGCCCCCCGTACAACCGATCGCAACGGTCAAATAACTCTTGCCCTCCGCGCCGTATGCCGGGATCAACATTGCCAATAGGCCCTCGAAACGGTCGAGGAACTCGCTTGCGTCCGGCTGGCCGAGCACGAAGTCGCGCACCGGGGCGTCCCGCCCCGACAGCGGCCGCAAGGACTCTTCCCAGTGCGGGTTCGGCAGGAAGCGGACGTCCATCACGATGTCGACGTCGATGGGCAGCCCATACTTGAAGCCGAACGACAGCACCGCGACGTGGAGCCGATCGGCGACGTCCTCGTCGGTGGCAAAGGCGTCGATGAGGGCGGCCTTCAGCTGATGGACGTTCAGAGCTGAGGTGTCAATCACCAGGTCAGCCGCGTCTTTGGAGGGCTGCAGCATCCGCCGCTCGAGTTCGATTGCTTCGGGAACGCTTCCCGCCTCGCCATCGAGCGGGTGTCTGCGGCGAGCGGTGCCGTACCGGCGGACGAGCTCGGGCGTCTGGGCGTCGAGGAAAAGCAACCGCACTCGGTGGCCCTCGTTGCGAAGCCCAGCGACCTTCGACAGCACGTCGACATGCTGGCGACCTGCGACAAGTGCCAGGCGCGGAATGCCTGCGCCCGGGGCACTCGCCAACTCGACGATTTTCTCGAGCAGCGACGTAGGCAGGTTGTCGACGACGTACCAGCCCAGGTCTTCGAGGACGCCAGCCGCTTCGGAGCGGCCCGCGCCCGAGAGACCTGTGATCAAAAGTATGTCCGTCACCGTGTGATGACGCTATCTCTCCTGCTCAACGAGTGGGAGTGATCTTTCTGGACCGGAGGTACAGCAACCGTGGGATCGTCGCCGCCGCGGTGTATTCCTCGGCCTTGGCGAGGAAGCCGGGCGGCGGGGCGGGCTCCTCCATCCGGTCGATCACCAGTCCGTTGGCCGAGAGCGCGTTGATGTAGCGGCTGAGCGGCCGGTGGATGAACGGGATGAAGACGTCCTTTTCCACCTCTTCGATCGTCTCGTCCTCAATCAGATAGTCGCCGATGCGCCAATACTGCTCGGGCGGATCGAGGAACTGATCGTCGATCCAGCCACTGTTCGGCGTCTGCAACAGCGGGTGGTTGAGGAAGAAGCAGAACCGACCACCGGGGCTGAGTACGCGGCCCACCTCGGCGATGGCGTCGTCAACGTCGCGGATGTGTTCGAACACCAGGCACGCCACGACCGCGTCGAAGCTGCCATCGGCGAACGGCAAACCCGCGGCGCCGGCCCGCAGAAACGACGCTCCCCCGCCGCGCTCGTTGGCGACCACGATCTGGTTCCACGTCGGGTCAAGCCCGACCGTCTCGATGCCCATTTTGGCCGCCAGCCGGCTGATCTGGCCGTCACCACAGCCGATATCGAGCACCCGCCTGGCTCCCGCGAGTTCGCGAGCAGCCATCGGCATGATCTGCTCCTCGTACTCCGGATCGGCCCCATCGGTGAATCCGTCGATCCACCAGCCCGCATGCGTTTCCCACAGATCATCGTCGCTCACGGCCATGGAGGCTAGAGGTCTCGGAGCCAGTCAGGACTGAGGGGTTTCAGGCCAGCGGATTTCGCGTCCTGGAATTCACGACCCGAATGGTTCTGGATCGACCCGACCAAACAGTCAGTGCGGTTCGAGATGCGCTCGCATCGCCGAGGTTGTCACGCCCAGCACCAGCCGATCGACGCTGACGAATACAACCGCCCGCTAGACCCGTGCGGCAGGCCTAACGGCGCGGGCCGCGGGCCTTGCTGTGGATCGCCTCAGCGACGGCGTCGGGGAGCCAGGTAAGTGCTTTGAGGTCTTCCAACGAGGTCTTCCTCACTGTGGTGACCCCGCCGATGTCCTTGAGCAAGCGCTTCTTGCGGGTCTCGCCAAGGCCCGGGATGTCGTCGAGGAACGACACGGTCATCCGCTTGTCGCGCAGCTCACGGTGGAAGGAGTTGGCGAAACGGTGGGCTTCGTCGCGGATGCGTTGCAGCATGAACAGCGCCTCGCTTCCCCGAGGCACGTTGACCGGCTCGGACGAACCGGGGATGTAGACCTCTTCGAACCGCTTGGCCAACGATGCCAGCGGAATCTCGTCTTCCAGGCCCAGCTCGCGAACAACTTCCTCGGCTATTCCCAGCTGTCCCTTTCCGCCGTCGACGAGCAGTAGCTGGGGTGGATAGGCGAACTTCGACGGCCGGCGACCGATCTCGCGCTCCCCCATCGGCTCGTCTCGCGCTGCAACGTAGGCAGTGAGCCGGCGGGTGAGCACCTCACGCATCGCCGCGTAGTCGTCGTTGCCGGGGACCTCTTTGACCTTGAACCGTCGATACTCGCGCTTGTCGGGCAGGCCGTCCGACAGCACGACCATCGAACCGACGTAGTCCGTTCCTTGCAGGTGGGCCATGTCGTAGCACTCGATCCGCAACGGTGCCTCGGGCAGGCCGAGCAGGTCTTGCAGCTCCGTCAAGGCCCGCGACCGACTGTTGTGATCGCTCGCCCGCTTCAATCGGTGCCGCGTGAACTCGTCCTTGGCGTTGCGGGTGACGGTCTCGTGCAGCTCGCGCTTGTCGCCCCGCAACGGCACCCGGATTTCCACCTTTGAGCCGCGCATGTGCGCGAGCCATTCCTCGTACGTGGCTCGGTCGGCCGGTTCGTGAGGGACGACGACCAGTTGCGGGATGCCGAGCGGCGGCTCGTCGCCGTAGAGCTGTTCGAGGATGCGGTCGACCAGCTCCGCTGGGGTGAGGTCTTCGACGATGTCGAGCACGAAGCCCTTGCGCCCAACCACCCGACCCTTGCGGACGTAGAAGATCTGCACGGCGGCTTCCAGGTCGTCGCCGACGAGGCCGATGATGTCGGCGTCCTCGTTGCGATCCCCGACCATCTGCTGCTTTTCGATCGCCCGCTGCACCGCAGCCAACCGGTCACGCAGCCTCGCGGCGCGCTCGAACTCCAGTTCTTTGGCCGCGGCGCGCATGTCGGTGCCCAGCCGATTGACGATCTCGTCGGTGTCGCCATCGAGGAATTCGCACAGATCGACCACGAGCTGCCGATACGGCATCTCCTCAATCTCGCCGACGCACGGGCCGGAGCACTTCTCGATGTGGAACAGCAGGCATGGCTTGCCCAACCGGTGATGCTGATTGAACTTGGCCGGGGAACAGGTGCGAATAGGAAACGTACGTAAGAGCAGGTCAAGGGTGTCGCGGATGGCATAGGCGTGCCCGTAGGGCCCGAAATAGCGGGTGCCCTAGCGCTTGGATCCGCGCATCACCATTGCCCGCGGATACTGCTCGTCAACGGTCACCGCCAGGAACGGATAGCTCTTGTCGTCGCGCAGGCGGATGTTGAACCGCGGTCGGTGCTGCTTGATCAACGAGTACTCGAGCATCAACGCTTCGACCTCGTTGCGCACCTCGATCCACTCGACCGATGTCGCCGTCGCCACCATCTGTGCCGTGCGCGGATGCATGTTGCGCGGATCTTGGAAGTAGTTCGACAACCGTTGCCGCAACGACGACGCCTTGCCGCAGTAGATCACCCGGCCGTGCTCATCCTTGAACTGATACGACCCCGGCCCCTCCGGAATCGAGCCTGCCGGCGGACGTTTCACCACCCCGCCAGACTACGGGCCCCGCTCTCGTCATCCCCGAGTCAGCTTGGCCACAACACGGCCTGTCCGCAGCGAACTGCACGCAGCCGGCGACGATGTTCATGCAGTACCGGCTGGGACGACCCACTCGGTCGACTGCCCGGTGACGCGAGCGATCGTGTCGTAGGCGGCGTCATAGTGCAGCACCGTGAGCCCATGCGTTTCGGCGCAGGCCGCGATCAGAAGATCGGGCACCGACGCAGCGCGATGGGTTCCTCGTTGCGACATCAGATCTTGGATTTCCAGCGCACGCTCGACGACGTCCTCGGTGATGGGCACCCGAGACAGTCCATCGAGCTGCGCACGGTGCCACCGATGGTCCTCAAGATTTCGTGAGCTATAGAGGATCTCGAGCATCGCAACACCGGACACGGCGACACGTCCGGTGGGGATCAGTGATTCCAACCGATCGCCGACTGTCTGAAGGTGTGCTCGCGAATACGCGCTCTTGTCGATGAGGTACTCCGCCACCTCAGCCCCAGGATTTCAAGATCATCTCGTTGTCGGCAGGATCTCGGTTGCGCATGTACTCGACCAGCCGTCGTCGCTTCTCCTGGTTGATGATCTCGGTCAAGGCGGCATCGATCGTCGCAGTCGATGTCGACGTTCCAAGGATCTCTTGTGCGTGACGAACTTTGTCTTCGTCGAGGAGTAATGCCGTCTTCTTCACCATGCCTCGTAATCTATCGACTTAGGGCATCTTGATCAACCGGTTTACACCCTCACAATCAGTCGAGTGCGCCGGAGTGGGCGGCGCCGCCGATGGCGTTCATAAACAGGCGGCCAGCCGCGATCGAGGTGAGATCGTTGAGGTCACAGGAGGGGGCGATCTCGACGATGTCCATGCCGACGAGACGACCCTTGCGGACGAGCCCCTGGATCAGACCGCACATGTGATGATGCAGCAACCCGCCCGGCGACGGGGCCATCACCGCGGGCATCACGCTCGGGTCGACACCGTCTGCATCGATCGACAGGTAGTACGTGCCCCCGTCGGGGATGGCGTCGAGCACGGGCCCAATCCCCCGTTCGAGCACGTCGTTGGCGGTGAACAGATTCGAACCCCAGGCTCGGGCATCGGCGACATCGGCGGACCTGGCACTCCCCTGCCCGCGCAGACCGATCTGGAACATCGACGAGATCCACGGCATTTCCGAAGCCCGGCGGAACGGGTTCGAATAGCCCTCGCGCACGCCGTTCACCTCGTCACGCCAATCGAGATGAGCGTCGACGTGGACGAGGATGATCGGAGTGTTGAGTATCTCCAGGGCCCGAAATAGCGGGATGGGTACGCCATGATCACCGCCGATCGTCAGCAGCATCTTCACCTTCGGCAACAGCAAGCGGGCCGCCTGCTCTGCTCGGCGGTAGTGGGCGCCCATGTCCCACGGATCGGCGATCACGTCGCCGACGTCGACTACCCGAATCGGCTTGCCCGCCAGCAACGGTCCACCGAGATCGAAGTCGTAACGGTCGAGCGCCTGGCTCATCCGCGACGAGGCGCGGCGCACCGCGCCCGGCGCCTTCGACTGGTCGTTGGTGACCTCGGCCATGGAGTACGGCGCGCCGTAGGGCAACCCGAGGATGGCGACCTCGGCATCGACCGCATCAAGGTCGGTGACCAACGGGAAGTCGAGGAAGGTCTGGTAAGGAACGGAGGATGGTTGGGTCAGCACGGTCGGCATGCCAAGCAACCCTACGACGGCGAGCACCCCTACGACGGCGGGCGATGGCCGATTGCCGCTCCAGCGAGCGCCGCTACAGGGATCGGGCGAACCCGGCGACGTCGCGCAGCGAGGCGGAGTAGACGTCGGGCATCGCGACACGGAACAGCAGGTCACCGGCGTGGCACGTGCCGTTGACCGTTCGCATCACCGTCGACACGCCGGCCGCCAGCAGCTTGCGGGCGTACGTCAGCCCCTCGTCGCGCAGCGGGTCGAGTTCGTTGACCGAGATGACGTGCGGCGGCAGGCCGACGAGGTCATCTCGGGTTGCCGCCAACGGCCATGCCAACGGGTTCTCAGCGTGTTGGTGTTCGGGATCGTAGGCCTTGACCATCGCACCCATGTTGTCGCAGGCGAGGAAGTAGCCGTCGTTCTCGTGCAACGAGGTCAACTCGACCGGTGGCTTGGCGTACTGGCCGGAGATGTACGGACACTGGCCATATACGCCGGCAATCTCGTCGATCCATCCTTCCGCGTTGGCCTTTAACGAGGTGGCCAGCGAGAGGTTGCCGCCGCCCGATTCGCCCGACATGACGACCTTCGACACACCGAGTGTGGCCCGACTAGCGGCGACCCAGCGTGCCGCCGAGGTGCAGTCGTTGAGCCCGGCGGGGAACGGGTGCGGGCCGAGCTTGCCACCGGCGTTGCGGAACTCGACACCGACGACAACCAACCCGTGGGCGGCAAGGTCGTCGCGCCACAGCTGGTAGCCGAGGTCGGCGGCCGCCAGGAGGGTCATCCCACCGCCGTGCGTGTGGACGATGGCCGGGAGATCGGCCGTTTCCCCCGGCCGATGGTCGGCAGGCTGGTGAATGAACAACAAAATCTCGTTACCGTCGACACCGGTGATCGTCTCGGTGCGTCGTACCACCCCAGTCGGCGCTTCGGCACCGGTCAGCATCATCGCAAACCCTGCGCCCATCATCTCCTCGGTGGCAGAAATCACGGCGAGGATCTCGTCCAACGGGGAGTCGATGGTGACCGGTGATTCCCCGGCCAGCTGATCAAGGCCGAGCATTGCCGCGGCGGCGACCAGCCGCGGATCGGCCCGCGGATCAGTGGCGAGGCTCCGCTTCGGATCGCCGAGTCGACCGGGCAGGGGAATGTCAGGCGTGCTCATCTGCGTTGTCTATCACGCCTGATCGGCGGCCATCGACGGCTGGCGCAGGCCCGGCTATCCGACCAGCACCTTGCCGAGGAACCGGCCGGTCCAGCTGGCTTCGACGGTGGCGACGTGTTCGGGGGTACCTTCAGCGACGACCAGGCCACCGCCCGAGCCACCCTCGGGGCCCAGATCGACGATCCAGTCGGCGGACTTGATCACGTCGAGGTTGTGTTCGATGACGAGCACCGTCTTGCCCCGGTCGACGAGGCGAGAGAGCACCGTGAGCAAGCGCCGGACGTCTTCGAAGTGCAGCCCAGTGGTCGGCTCGTCGAGCAGGTAAATGGTGTGCCCGGTCGAGCGTTTGGCCAGCTCAGCAGAGAGCTTCACGCGCTGAGCCTCACCACCCGACAATGTCGGCGCCGGCTGCCCAAGACGGACATATCCCAGTCCGACATCGACGAGCGTCTGCATGTGCCGCGAGATCGCGGGCTGGTTGGCGAAGAACGAGACCGCTTCTGAGCACGGCATGTCGAGTACTTCGGCGATGTTCTTGCCCTTGAACGTGATGTCGAGGGTGTCGCGGTTGTAGCGGGCCCCCTTGCAGATCTCGCACGGCACATACACGTCGGGCAGAAAGTGCATCTCGATCTTGATCGTCCCGTCGCCCGAGCATGCCTCACATCGACCACCCGACACGTTGAACGAGAACCGGCCGGGCAAATAGCCCCGCACCTTTGCTTCGGCCGTGGTGGCGAACAACTTGCGCACGTGATCGAAGACCCCGGTGTACGTCGCAGCATTTGAGCGGGGGGTTCGGCCGATCGGCGACTGGTCCATGTCGATGACCTTGTCGAGCTTGTCGATGCCCTCGACCGATTTGTGACGCCCCGGCGCCTGCTTCGACTTATAGATCCTCTGCATCAGCGACGGCAGCAATATGTCACGGACAAGCGACGACTTGCCCGATCCCGAGACACCGGTGACCGCTACGAAACATCCGAGAGG
>JANNNL010000596.1:0-8198 GCA_031398525.1 Actinomycetes bacterium
CGATCCGCGCTATGCCCAGGCGCAAGTCCCCGGAGGCTACCAAGCGATGATCAACGACTCGGCCACCTCCGGCCCAAGCCTCGCTCTACTCGAAAGGACATCCGATGATCCCGATCGAAGACCGCCTCGCCAACCATCTCACCGCCGTCGCCGACTACGTCGATCCGGCCACTTCCGACTCCGGTGCCGCCACGGTCATCCACGGCGCCCGCCGCCGCCAGTTCCACCGCCGCCGCATCGCCACCATGTCGAGCGCACTGCTCCTCATCGGCACCGCCATCACCATCCCCCAGCTCACCTCGGGCCGCGACCCGCAGCGCGTCATCGCCGGGAACGGACCGGCCGACAGCTCCTCGACCGGCGATATCGAGCAGGCCCCGTCGCCGGATTTACCGCTTGCCGCACCCCCCACCGCCGAGCCAAACACCATCTCGGACGCCGACGAACCGACTCCCCTGGCGACGGATCTCACCTGGATCCACCACGACGGAGCGCATGCCATGTCGGGCCCACGCGTCCGAGCTACCGACGGGACGTTCTATTCGATCGGCACGATGCCAGTAGCCGGCAGCAACCCACCGGTCACGATGCCTGCGACTGGCGGTGATGTCTTCGTTGAGTCGGTCTTCAAGTCGGCTGACTGCATCGCTTGGACTCCGGCACCAGCGCTCAACGCTCGAATGGAGGACATCTACTACGGCACATGGGACGCCTCGACTCCACGAAGCCTGTACGGCGTGGGTACGGAGCCAGCTCGAAGTCCGCTTCCGCCAACGACTCCCGGAGGCGTCCTGGTCGCTCGCATCGTGGGCGGCGACGCGGGCAACGCTGGCAATGTGTTGTCGGCCAGCCCCGATCTGCCTGCGTTGAATGCGACCACCAAGATGGAGGTCGTCCCCGGCCCCACCGCCACCGGGGCTCTCGGCACGTTGATGACGGCCACTCTCCGCCCGACTCCCTTCATCGATGGACAGTCGCCGAACCCCGATGAGATCAGCGCCCTCGGACGCTTCGGCCTGGGCGACGCGCTGCTCTCCTTCGCCGCCGATGGTCAGCACTTCGACGAGGTGTACCTTGCACCGGTCAAGGGTGTTCGCATGGTGCACAACGCGTGGGCCACCGCTACCGGGTACTCGATCGTCACGACGGACTCTGTTGATGGCAATCCGGCGACCAAGACACTGACCGTCCACTCCAGCGTCGATGGCCGACAGTGGACGACGGGCTCGTCGACCACCATCACCGCCCCCTTGGTCGATACGGGCGTCTTGACCAACGGCCGGATGATGTTCACCGGCATAGGAGGTTCGGTCACCGAGGTGACGTCGACCGATGGCGTCACCTGGACCGCGGGCGCCCGAATTGTCCTACCGAACGCCAGCGTCGACGGCACTCCACTTCAGTCGGCCGGTGGTATCTATCCTCAAATGTTGGCACTGACCAGGCCATATTCGTATCATTCCAACAGATGCCATTGCCGCTTTCGGGGGTGTCGAATTCACCCAGGACGGCTACACCTTCCGCAAGGCCTCCGACAACGGTCAGATCACGGTCGTCGACGCGACTTCCGGCGAAGACCTTGGCTCCGTGGCAGGCATGGCTCCGGGCGCGGTCGGAGCGGCCAGCGTGAACGCCGACGGCTACGTCGTTGTCCATCGACAGAGCGGCGACGTTGTGCTGACGGTCACCAGCGATGACTTGTTCTCGCACTTTCAGGAGGCGCAGATGCTCCGTAGCGGCCGGCACGAGGCGTGTGTCTGTCGAATCTTGCAAACCAGCGATGCTGGGATGACGTGGAGGGTCATCGACGTCGAACAGATCGCCGGTGAACCAGTCGCCGCCGTCAAGTCCGCAGGACCGACCAGCCGAGGTATCTCGATCGCGGTCACATTGGTTCGCAGCACACCGGACGGCAAGCCGATCTTCCAAGTCTTTGAAGCCGCCGTGCCGTCTTGATGACCCAGGACCCGCCGCCGGCAATCAGCTATGAGATGCTTCCTCGGGGCACGACCCATTCGGCTCGTTGGCCGGTGACGGCGGCGATGCGGTCGAAGTCGGCGTCGTAGTGGAGCACGATCAATCCCGACAGCTCGGCTGCGGCAGCGACCAGGAGGTCGGGCAGCATGACGGAACGGTGCTGCGAGACCGAGGCAAGTTGGCCCTGTACCTCGAGGGCCCGGTTCACGACGTAGTCGGTGACCGGGACTCGGGGCATGGCCTGCAATACGCCCGCCAGTTCGGCGTACACAGCAGGACTCGGAGCGCTGTAGAGCAGTTCAAGGTCGATGATGCCGCAAGTGGCAATGCGCCCGGCGAGCAACATTGGTTCCACGACTTCGCGAACCGATGGTTTCGACGTTCGCCGAGTGAAGGCGCTCGTGTCGGCAAGATGCGTCGCCATGTTCAGCCCCAGGCGTTGCGCATCACGTCGTGATCGTCGAGATCAAGCAAACCCGGAGCAAACAACATCTCGGCGAGCCGCTGCCGGCGGTGGATGTTGACGATCTCGGCGAGCGCGGCATCGACGGTGTCGGTCAACGTTGACGTTCCCAGAATTTCCCGGGCCGCATCGACCTTGCTGAAATCAATCTCGAAGGATGTCTTACGGCGTACAGAGAGTTCCATCCTCCCAAGATAGCAACTCTCTCATCGCTAGATAGATCGATTCTCTCACATCCCCATCTCGTACCCTCGAGAACCATCCGGGTGGAGTTGATACCACCGGCCGGCATCAACTCCGCTGAGATCACTCAATCGGCAGCGGCCTTCGCGTCTTCAGCCAAAGTGTGGGCGACCAAGGCGTTGGCGTGACCGTGGCCCATGCCGTGCTCGGCCTTGAGCCAGGTGACGAGGAGGCCGTGTTTGGTCAACTGGGACGCTCGGATCAGTGCCTTCCACTCCTCGATCGGGCGACCGTAGGTCTTGACGATCGACGGGAAGTACGACGCCGGGCCCTTGACCTTCTCGGGTCTGGGTACCGGCGTTGTCGGGTCGGTGGAAGTTGCCACGGGTTCAGACCGCAAGGGACTCGACGTAGGCGGCGAACTTGTCGAAACTGGACGTCATTCCGGCTTGGGCTTCGGGGCTGAGGTACATCATCGGGAGGTTGGTCTGGTGGGTGGTGACCTCGGTGCGGCCATCGCCCAGGTCGTTGAAGTGGACCGTGTTGGTCTCGGGGAACTCGCCCTCGGCGGCGCCGAAGACGAGCAGTGAGGGCGGTTCGACGGCGAAATAGATGCCGGTCATCTCGTACTCCTCGCCGGTCTCGTCGTGGATCATCGTGGTCGAGAAAACGCCGCCGGGGCGGACGTCCATCACGATCTTCTCGAGCGGGGTGCTCATCCCGATCGGGCCCCAGAAGTGGCAGAGGTGCTCGGGGGTGGTCATGCACTCGAAGACCAGTTCGCGCGGCGCGTTGTAGATGCGGGTGTGGGTCACTTCACCGAGCTCAGTCGGGCCAGGCGTGGGGGAATCGGCAGTGGTCATTGAGGTTTCTCCTGTTCGGAACGGGTTTTCTGGATGTTGCGGAGGTGGACTTCAAGCTGATCGAAGCGGTCGGTCCAGATCTTGCGGTTGTGGCTGATCCAGTCGATGGCTTCGGTCAGCGGCTCGGCTTCCAAGCGGCAGGGCCGGTACTGGGCGTCGCGGCCCTTGCTGATCAGACCCGCCTTCTCCAGCACCTTGAGGTGTTTCGAGATGGCCTGCAGGCTCATCTCGAACGGCTCGGCGAGCTCGTTGACCGTCGCCTCGCCTTCGGCCAACCGGGCGAGGATCGCCCGACGGGTCGGATCGGCCAGAGCGGCGAAGGTGATGCTGAGCGGGTCGTTGATCGTCATCTTATATTCAACTCATCAGTTAATCAACCAATGAGTTGAATATAGCCTTATGGGTGTGGCGTGTCAACCCCCAGGGCTCTACATTCGGGCGGATGACCGAGTTGGTGGGCAATCTCCATCCCGAGTTCCGGGCGTTCTGGCATCCGGTCGCCTGGTCATTCGAGGTTGGGTCAGCGCCGTTTGCCACAACGTTGCTCGGCGAGCCGTTCGTGGCGGTTCGCCAAGATGACGGCACCGTCGCCGTGTTCGCCGATGAGTGTCCACATCGGGGCGCGCCGCTCAGCTACGGCACCTTCGAAGGCGGCGAATTGGTCTGCCCGTTTCACGGTTGGCGGTTCAGTTCGGCCGATGGTCGGGCTACCGCGATCCCATCCCTCGGTCCAGGCGCGACCCTGCCATCGCGGGCGTGTCTCTCCCGACCGACCGGAGTGGCCGAGCAACTCGGCATGGTGTGGGTTGCCCTCGAACCGCCGCGTTTGCCGATTCCGGGTTGGCCCGATTTCGACGCCGGGTTCGGCGCGTTCTCCCCCGCCGCCCACGCCAGCGCGATCCTGGCCGCCTACCAGACCTACAACCTGCTCGACGCCAGCCACTTCCCGTTCCTCCACGGTTCACTCGGGTCACGCAACCCGCTCATCGACACCTACGAACTCGTCGACGAGCACGACTTGGGCTTCTCGACGGTGCTGCAAAAGTTGGCCGACGACAACGTCACCACCGAGGGATGGCTGCGGTATTCGTGTACGGCACCGTTCACCGTGACGTTGCGTAGCGAGGAACCCGACGGCACGCTTCGGAACTCGTTTCTCCAGGTCATCCAGCCGCTTTCGGCGACCCACACGCGGCTGTTCTTCCAGGTACGCGTCCCCCAGACCGATCCTGCGGAACTTGCCGCGATGCTCGAAGTCGAGGAGGGCGTGCAGCGCGAAGACCTGTGGATCACCTCTGCCCAGCGTCGCACCGGGATGCCGTTGACCGGCGCTCCCGACCTCCACGTTCGGTCCGATCGCAACGGCGTGCTCTATCGCAGGGTGATGCGCAACCTGTTCGGCGCCGCGTCTTGACCGCTGCGCCAACTCCGCGACCGTGGTTCACCGGGGCCTGGCGGCGGCAGTCGATCGAGGTCCCTGGCGGGTCGCCGGTCGAGCCGTGCGAGGCATGGTGGATTCAGTCGGCCGACGTGTTCGTCGACATCCGTGTCGCACAGCCCGGGTTCGAGGGCAACGACCTCCCGTACTCCCAGACCCGGGCGTTCGCCGGACGATTCGAGATCGCCGACGGCGAAGTCCGCTGGCACCTCGAACTCGACTCCCTCGGACTCGCGCCCCGCACCGACCGTGCTCCGGCCGGCGGCCTGTACATCTCCGCCGACGACCCCTTGCTGATGGTCGAGGACGCCCCCGGCCGCTTCCGCGAACTCTGGGTCAACCACGCCCCCGACGGACCGGTGAGCGTTGAGCACACCCCCGACCGAATCTCGGTCCAAGTCGGCAGCATCCACGGCGCCGTCGAACGCATCAAGTCCCACGAGGTGACCGGGCAGCTTCGTTTCCTGCCAAATCTGTACCAGTAGTGGTAAAGATTTCGAGGGCAACCGGCAGTTTGCAACCGAATTCGGCTGGGGAGCGACCTCGCCCTCGGGTTTCCGGAGTTTTATGCCGTCCACCGAGAACCGATCGGGCGAGCGCTGGCCCTGACGCTGGGCGATGTCGACCTGGCCGCCGAGGCAACCGATGAGGCCATGGCTCGGGCGGTCTCGATCCGGCCAACCTCGAAGCCTCCCCGCTGACGTGGACTGCCGCCGACGCCGACCTCGACTTCATCCGCGGCGGAGCAATCGCCTTCGACTCGGCCACGAGCACGTTGTATGGATTGTCGAGCAGCTCCCCAGCCCAGGAGGGCCAGCGCGACAAAACCGCCACGGTCAGATCGACCGACGGCGTCTCGTGGGACCAACTGGCCGAACTCGACGACCAGACGCTCGGCGGGAACCTGGCGGCATACGGAGGAACGCTGTATGCCGTCGGTACCGCGGCGATCACCCACCCGATCACCGACGGCGAGGATTGGGGCGGCCTCGTCAGCCGCGTCCCGACAGACGGCGTCAATTGGACGACAGCGTTGCTGCCAGGCATCGACCTCCAAGCCATCCGCACAAAGTTCGGCGGCGCGTGCGCCCGAGCTTCCTCCCGCCTGAACTGAACATCGATCTTGGCTACGAGATCACCGCGGAATGCGTCCAAACGTTCGAGCCACCGTGTCCGAATGGATCGACCTATGCGCTGATCACCGTGCGACCGGACAGCAACAGCACAACGGCAACCAAGCCTCAGCGCTGACAGAACAGACGCCCGACCGCCTCGTCCCGTGGGCGGAACTCGGGGTCTCACCAGAGGACGCAGCGTTGTACGTCGCCGGTCCTCGGTACTTTCTGTCGACGGATGGGTCGACGTTCGAGCAGGTGGCGTTGCCCCCCGGTCGCGGCGGATTCGTCGAGGCTGCACGGATCGTCGCCGACCATGACGGATTTGTGGTTGCCACCCGGCCTCGGTCGGCGGCTGGAGCCGGCGATGAGTCCACGCCAGCGCTTGTCTTCCTCAGCCCGGACGGCCGCTCGTGGACAGAGGCACCGCCGATCGAGAATGTGATCGGCCTCTACGACGTTGTCCGCCGCGTCGTCTATGAACGGTGGCCCGTTCACCACGATTGCGCTGGAGGGCGGACTGGCCGCATCACCCGATCCCGAGGTGTTTGACGCCGCTGGCGGGGCGACCACCTACATCGCCTTCAGTCGCGACCTGGGCACGACATGGTCGGTGACTCCGCGCGACTCACTCCTTGATGAACCGTTCAAGTACGTGAACCGCCTCGTGGTCACGAACGACGCCGTGGTCGCCGAGGTGAGCTTGAATGACTCGACAGCGGATCGGCCGCTGCGGAATGTGCTGCGCGGCAGGTTGTAGGGGTTCTGGTCGTGGATTTGTATCGGTTCTGATACGGATCCACGACCAGAAGCGCAGGTCACGAACCGAAATCGGCTACGACTCGGGTGGGGTGCCAACGGACGCGGCGGCTCGGCGGTTTTCCCAACGGATTGGTTCGAAGGGACGGCCGACTTCCACCCGCACGTACTCGTTGAGGCACGGGGACCCGACCAGCACGTGGGCGACGGGCGGGCCGTCGGCGGGGAGTTCGGCGACCATCGATGCGGTGGTTTCCTCGACGCCGTCGACGTGCATGCAGACGCTCCAGCCCGGTTCAGCACATGAATCGTGCGAACGCAGGTGATCGAACAGGTCGCTGATGATCACCGGGTCGTAGCTCAGCGCCTGGTTGGAGGCGGCGAGCCGGGGATCGACGAATCGCTCGACCGGCTGATCGGGGTGGCGATTGCGGGCGTCGAACGCCGGGATCGTCGTGCGGTTCGAGATCGCCCGGACGTCCGAGACGTGCGCGGCCATCCAGGCGACGCCGCTGGTTTCGAGCACCCAGGCTTCCTCAGGGTCGGCGATCAGAAAACTCGACCAGTACGGCTTGGTGGACCCGCCCGCCGGCCCTCCCGCCGGGTCGTGGCCCGAACCACCCTGGCCGTACCGTTCGAGCAAGCCGGTGATCACCTCGACGGCGGCTCGAGCGGTCAACGCACGTTCCAGCCCGAGGCGAACGAGATCCATCCCGATTAGTGCCTCGGGGAATGGGCGCGGGTCGAGCGTTGTGTAGATCGCCTCGTTGCCGATCGCTACCCCCGCCTCATTCACCCCATGTTCCGCACCCCAACACCAGCGTGGACGCGACAGCAAGCAACCGAGCGTGTCGGACGCAAACGGTGAAACCGCGATGTGGGTGGCGTCAACCAAACCGGGGTCACGCCGGGCCGGCGACCAGACCACGTCCTGTGCTTCGGATGGCGGCCGATCGGAATTCTTGGCGAACAGCGTCGCCCCACCCGTCGCCGGGCCGAGTGCCACCAGGCAGTCACACATATCGTCACTCTACGCTCCCCGGCAAAGCAGAGATTAAACACCCCTCGCGTCGGGCGCTCGTGAACGCTCCGTGAACGAGTGGCGGTGACCTGGACGCCAACGCGGAAGTGCGCAAGAGTGCCGGGCAACACCAACAGCGAGGACCCGAGACAGTGAATCTGACGCCCAAGGGACAGCGGTGGTCGGTGGCGGTGGGTCGACCTGGCGCTGCGCAAGGTGGTCGAGCGCGATGCGTGGCATCGGTTGGCCGAACATCTCGCGACCACCGACGCGGTCGAATGGGACGCCACCGAGGACGCCTGGGGCGGGGGCGAGTGAAGACTCACTTGATCGACACCAGCGTGCTCAAGCGGCTCGGAGCGCCATCGGTGCGCGAGCG
>JANNNL010000622.1:0-2185 GCA_031398525.1 Actinomycetes bacterium
TCTCTCCACAGTGCGAACCGTGGTCGGCATCGTGCTGTACCCGGCACTGCTGTGGCCGATGCTGCTCGCCGCACGACTCTCATTGATTCGTACCGCACCGCTCGAGATCGGCAGCGATGGGGGCCGCCCGCAACACACCAAGTAGCGGTTGCCAAGCAATCGAGGCGCCGACGTGGTGTTTCTCGGCGACGTCACCGAGCCCGTCCAGGTCGATCGGGGTTCGGTGGGAAGCTAGGAGGCGGAGTTGAACTCGGCGACGATGGGTGCGTAGGCGTCGAGGGCTGCGAGGGCGGCGTCTCGGTCCAGCGGGGGGATGACGATGGCGACCATGCTGGCGCCGATGTCGCGTAGACCGGCGATGTGGGCGATGTCGGGCGGCGCGTCGTAGGTACCGAGCATGAGGGAGGCGGGGTCTCGTCCGGCGTCGGCGGCCATGTTCTTCAGTGCGGTCCATTGATCGGCGAGTGGCCAATCGCCTTCGATGGGCATCCAACCATCGGCGTATTCCACGATGTGGCGGAAGTGCAGATCTGTCGGTGCGGCACCGACGATGATGGGCGGGTGCGGCTTTTGCACCGGTTTCGGCCATGACCATGATGGCTCGAAGTTCACGTGCTTTCCGGAAAAGGAGGCCTCGTCCTTTGTCCAGAGTTCCTTACATGCCAGCACTTTTTCGCGCACGACGGCTCGACGGTGACCGATATCGGTCCCATGGGATTCCATCTCCTCAAGGTTCCATCCGTAGCCGACGCCGAACAGGAACCTGCCGCCGGAAATCATGTCCAGCGAGGCAACTTCCTTGGCCAACCACAGCGGATCGCGCTGGGCGACAAGGGTGATGCCAGTGCCCAATTTCAACGTTGTGGTCACGGCGGCGGCAGCCGTCAACGCGATGAACTGATCGTGGGTCCGCCAGTACTGCTCGGGCAATTCCGGAGCGCCCGGCCGTCCACCCCACGGCGTTTTGCGGCTGACCGGAATATGCGAATGCTCGGGGAACCACAAGGCATCGAAGCCACGGGCCTCGGCCTCCTTGGCGATTTCGATCGGCTGGATACCAATGTCGGTCGGGAACAAGTAGAGGCCTACACGCATCTTCTACACGGTACACGTGCCACAGGATCGGCATGAGGGTTGCTGCTGGCGGGCCGGGCTCGGTTGCGGTGATGAGCCATCCGCTGGCGATGTCTGCGACCATGGCTCGGGCGTGGTGTTCGTCGACGGCGGTGAGTGTGGGCACGTACATGAGGGTCAGGGAGGGTCAGGGAGGGTCAGAATTGTCTGGCTTCAGGAGCGCTGGAGCACGATGACTTCGCCGTCGGCCGGGATTCGTAGGCGCGATGCGTCAACTCCGGCGCTCTCTGCGGCGGCTCGCATAGCGGCGCGGGTGACGGGCGCGTGAGCGACGGCCTCGAGGTGCACCGCCACAATGGTTGCTGACGGGGCCAAACGAGCGACCTCGAGGGTGTCGGCAATATCCATGATGATCGTGGTCCCACCTGCGGTCGCGCCACCCGAATGGCACGCGATGACGTCAGGATGGACTTCGACAATCGTGCCGCGGACCGCGTCGGTCATGACGGTATCGCCAGACCAATAGAGGGTTGGCTCATCGGGGCTACTGAACACAAGACCAATCACCGAGCCCATTCGTTCCAATACCGGACCGCTGCCGTGCGTCGCGGCCACCGGTGTGATCTCGACTCCGCGGAAGCGTGTGGTGTCCCCCAGTTCAGTGGCTGAGAAGCCAGCCGCCGCCAGCCGCTCGCCGTCGCCGGGCTGACAAAACATCGGCAGATCACGAGGAACTATCCCGAACGCGGCGTCGTCGAAATGGTCTGGGTGGAGGTGCGAGATGATGACCGCGTCGGCACCGTCGATCACTTCATCAACCGAGCACGGCAGATCGACGGTCGGGTTTCGATCGGTGGAGTCTCCCATCGGACGAATCGAGTGTCGCACGCCGAGCATCGGGTCGATGAGGAAATCGACGCCGCCGTACTGGAGCCGGAGCGTCGCGTTGCGAATCAGACGAAGGTTCATGTGGCGGCTCCAACTCGGGACGGGCTGCTGGTGGTGAGGTTGGCGAGGCGCTGTTCGATCTCGTCGCGCACCAACATGAGCGTTTCGATCTGAAGCGAAATCTCGGCGAGTTTCGTGGCGTACAAGGCACTCACTTCGGCGT
>JANNNL010000668.1:0-10748 GCA_031398525.1 Actinomycetes bacterium
ACCGTGGTAGTCCTCGGCATTGTCGGGCTGACCATCTGCCAGATCTGCGGTCCGATCGCGTGGGTCATGGGACGGCGAACATTGCGAGAGATCGACGCGTCGGCCGGCCAATACGGCGGACGGGGACTGGCTCAGGCGGGCTTCATCACCGGGATCATCGCGACCGCGATCATTGGGCTCGTCATCGTCATGTTCATCCTCGTCGGAGTCGGCGCCATCCTCGGTAGGCGCTGATCCGGCGCGCTATGCATGGAGCAGGCCGTAGACGAGCGAGTCGCTGAGCGCCTGCCACGAGGCTTCGATGATGTTGGCCGAGACACCGATCGTGGTCCAACTGCGCTGACCGTTGGTCGCATCGATCAACACCCGCGTCACCGCGCCGGTCGCCGTCGCCCCATCAAGAATGCGGACCTTGTAGTCGGTGAGATGGATGTGCTCGATGTGCGGGAATCGACTCACCAGCGCGGAGCGCAACGCCTTGTCGATTGCGTTCACCGGACCGTTGCCCTCGGCCGTGTGGACGTATCTCTCGTCGCCGACCCACACCTTGACCGTCGCCTCGGTCGAGAACACCCCGTTGGGAAGCTCGTCGGTGATCACTCGCATCGACTCGACCGAGAATTGATCTTGGACCCAACCGGTGGCCTTGCGCATCAGCAACTCGAGCGAGGCGTCGGCGGCCTCGAAGTGATAGCCCTCGTGTTCCAGGCGCTTGAGTTCGTCGATGACCGTGTTGATCACTGAGCCGTCCATCTCGAGCCCGAGTTCGTCGGCCTTGATCTTGATCGTCGCCCGACCGGCCATTTCCGACACGACGAAGCGGGTGCCGTTGCCGACCAGCTCGGGGTCGACATGCTCATAGGCATCCTTGGCCCGCACGATTGCGCTGACGTGCAACCCGGCTTTGTGGGCGAACGCACTGGCCCCGACGTAGGGGGCCTGGGGGTTGAGCGGCCGGTTGAGCACCTCGGCGATGTGATGGCTGACCGCCGTCAGCTTTTCGATCCGACCCTCGGGGAGCACGTCGAAACCCATTTTGAGCTGCAGGTTCGGGATCACGGTGGTCAGGTTCGTATTGCCGGTGCGCTCGCCGAGACCGTTGATACACCCCTGCACCTGACGCACGCCTGATTGCACCGCGGCCATCGCGTTGGCGACCGCACATCCCGTGTCGTCGTGGCAATGGATGGCGAGGATGACGTCGTCGCGGAAGTGGGCCTTGACCGAGGCGACGATCGAGCCGACCTCGTGAGGCAATGAGCCGCCGTTGGTGTCGCAGAGCACCAGGTGCGATGCGCCTTTGACGACGGCCGCTTCGAGGGCGCGCATGGCGAACTCGGGGTTGCGCTTGTAGCCATCGAAGAAATGCTCGGCGTCGACCATCACTCGTCGGCCGTGACCGCGGAGGAACTCGACCGAATCGGCGATCATCGCTTCGCCCTCGTCGAGGGTGGTGTTGAGGGCATTGAGCACGTGATAGTCCCAACTCTTGGCCACGATGCAGACGGCTTCGGTCCCGGCGTCGATCAAGTTGTGCAGCGTCGCATCGTCGTCGACCTTGCCTTTGGGGCGCCGGGTCGAGCCGAAGGCGACGAGCGTCGACGTTTCCAACTTGAGTTCGGTTGCCGCCCGTTGGAAGAACTCGATGTCCTTCGGGTTGGCTCCGGGCCAGCCGCCCTCAATCCACATGATCCCCAACGCATCGAGCTGCTCGGCAATGCGCAGCTTGTCGTCGACCGTTGCCGAAACGCCTTCTACCTGAAGGCCGTCGCGCAGTGTGGTGTCGAAGATCTCGACTCGTTGGCGGGTCATGGCGGGGTACTCCGTTGGGTTGTTGCGTGGTATCGATTCGACCGCGGCGGCCGATTGCTGATCTGGAATTGAAGCCGGGAAATGAAAGAGCCGCCCCTGAGGGCGGCCCGAACGCGCACGTGGAAGTCCACGTGCGCTAGCAAATGATGATCTCGGCAGCGGGGGCAGAACTCACGGCGGCAAGGCTACCGCAGCCGGAGCGTTCGGTCTACCGCAAAGTTTTTGGGATGGTCGCGACGGCGGCATCACCGAGGCTTGGCTGTAACTCACGTAACTCAGCTGTCATAGAACGGTAATGTTGTCGATGGCTGATGAGATGTGGCGTGCATCCCGTCGGCGAGGAGATGGCGACATGGATTCCACCGAAGACTCGGCGACCTACCGACCCCGACCAGCATCGCAACGAGCGATGCGGCTCACGATCGCGGCCCTGGCGGCGGTTTGTGCCGCCGCCGCGATGTCGAGCGAGCCCCAGGCGCCCGCCCCACCCGTCAAGGTGGTTGCGGCGGCGAACATCGCCACGTTGACCCATGCCGCGACCGCCACGGAGCGGGCGACTCGACTGCCATCAGCGACGTCCAATCCCGGCACCGGCGCCTCGGGCACCGGACAATGGATCGTCAACTGCCCGTACAGCCACACCTTGACCGACGATCCGATCGTGTTCCCCAACCAGTCGGGAATGAGTCACTCCCATGAGTTCATGGGGTCGACCGATACCAAGGCGTCGTCCACCGAGTCCTCGATGCGGGGTGCGGCAACCACCTGCGGACTCGACGGCGACACGGCTGGCTACTGGGTACCAACGCTTTCCCAGAACGGAACTGCCATCCACCCGGTCGACAAGCAGCCCGGGCTCAAGGGCGCAACGTCATCGCAGAACATTTATTACCGCAGCCCGACCGGACGAGCGGTGCAGCCCATTCCACCCGGTTTACGGATGATTTCGGGGAACGCCAAGGCGACGAACGCCGCCGAGAACCCCCGGCTGGGCCGCGACATCTGGTGGGGGTGCAGCGACAACTCCGTCTCGGCGAAACTCCTCGCTCCGCCGCCGTCGTGCCCCGAGGGAATCATGACCCTGCACGTCCACTTTCCCGATTGCTGGAATGGCACAACCCTCGACAGCGCCGACCACATCAGCCATATGGCCTGGTCATCGCAGGGCCGCTGCCCGACCTCCCACCCGGTACTGATTCCCGAGGTGACGATCCGCCTGGAGTGGGTTGTCGGGGCGACCACCGGCGACATCACGTTGGCATCGGGTGCGCCGTACACGATCCACGGCGACTTCTGGAACACGTGGGATCAACCGACGCTCGACGGGCTCACTGCCACCTGCATCAACGCCAGCAAGGACTGCGGCAAGTTCCGTAAGTAGTCCAGGCGCGGCGCCGACCGCGGCTTCACGCTGTTGGCCCCCGAGACCGACGGTCCAGTTGACCGACTCCTCCGTACCCCTTCGCCGTCCATCGTGCCAATCCGGCCACTCACGCCTCAACGTCCGCGCGTCGTCGCCCCTCGAACGCGTGGCGCGGCGACGACCAAACCTCTCGGCCTCTCCCGGCGTGACTCACGGGGCCTCTGACCGTGCCTCGTCATTAACTTCATTTCAGAAATGTTACGAAAATTGTTGCATAACCGTAACTGAACTGTAATAATAGGGGAGACGGAAAGGCGGGTGGCGGAATCAGAAAGGCGGATGTGGCGTGAAAGCTTCATCAGTTCCCAGCGGCCCTCGCGGCCGGAAATCCACGACCAAAGTTGCACTCGCATTGGCGCTTGCCCTCGGGCTGTGCACGGCAGGCATGTCCTGGGGGTCGAGTTCCGCTTCGGCGGGACCGCTGGCCAAGGACGCAGCCGGGTCCCGATCGTCCGCAGACGACGATGACGACGACGACGAGAAGTCGACGACGACGACGAAACCTCCGGTAGCGACGACGAAACCTCCCGCCCCGACGACGCAACCCCCGGTAGCGACCAATCCCCCCGCCCCCGCAACGACGGCAGCCCCAGCGGCTCCGACGACCACGGCGGCGGCGCACCACCCGACCGAACCCGTCGCCCCGGTGGTGGGCCAGGAAGCCCCCAAGACATCCGAGTCGCTCGTGGTATCACCGAAGGTCACTGCTGGTGACACGTCGAGCGTCGGTGGGAGCTCGTCAGCCGGATGGCAGGTGGCCTGCCCCACAAGCCACACGTCCAAGGACGACCCCATTGTCTTCTTCGGTCGAGCCGGTGCCAGCCATCAGCACAGCTTCATGGGCAGCACGACGACCAACTCGACCTCGACAACGGCCAAGCTGGTCGCCGGTGGCACGACGTGCACCAACAAGGACGATAAGTCGCCCTACTGGACGCCGACGCTGTACAACAACGGCAACCCGGTACACCCCACGCACGGCGAAAAGGGGCCGACCGGCGTGTCGAGCCGACAGACGATGTACTACCGCAACCCGACCGGCAAGAAACTGCATGCCTTCCCGGCCGGACTACGCATGATCGCCGGTAATCCGGCGGCCAAGAGCCTCAAGGAGAACCCGCGGGTCGGACGGGATATCTGGTGGGGGTGCAGCGACAACTCGATCTCGACCAAGTTGACGGCTCCCCCGGCGAAGTGTCCCCGCGGCATGATCACGGTGCACATCCACTTCCCCAACTGCTGGGACGGCGTCAACCTCGACAGCGCCAACCACCAGAGTCACGTGGCGTACTCGTCTGGCGGCAGCTGCCCACCGTCGCACCCGGTCATCATCCCCCGGTTGACGATTCGCAACGAGTACATCGTCGGCTTGACGACCGGCACGATCACCTTGGCTTCGGGTGATGTGAACACCATTCACGCCGACTTCTGGAATGCGTGGAATCAACCGGCCCTGGAGAAACTGGTGGCCAACTGCTTCAACGCCGGCAAGGATTGCGGCAAGCTCTGAGGCTGGCCCTCACCTGGCTACTGGCCCTCACCTGGTCATCGGCACGTGCCGCATGAACGGCGCATCGAAAATGGCCGCCCCACTCCGGTGGGGCGGCCATTGCCGTTTTCGTCGGGTGTAACGGCTACGCCAGTCGAGCGACGATCTGGTCGGCGATCTCGGTCGTCATACCCGTGCCCCCGTCGGCGCAAGCGGCGCGGACGCGGTCGGCGGCAGACTCTTCCCCGAGGAAGTCGAGCATCAACGCGGCGCTCAGAATCGCCGCGATCGGGTTGGCTTTGCCGGTGCCGACGATGTCGGGGGCCGAGCCGTGGACCGGCTCGAACATCGACGGGCCGGTGCGGGCGGGGTTGAGATTGGCGCTCGATGCCAAACCGATTCCGCCCGACACGGCTCCACCAAGATCGGTGAGAATGTCGCCGAATAGGTTGTCGGTGACCACCACGTCGTAGCGGTGTGGGTCTTGCACGAAGTAGATGCACGCCGCGTCGACGTGGTTGTACGCCGTTGCGACCTCGGGGAAGTCGGCGGCGACCGCATTGAAGCCACGCTGCCACAGGTCACCGGCGAACGTGAGCACATTGGTCTTGTGGACCAGGGTCAGGTGCTTGGCCGGACGGGAGGCGGCCAACTCGAAGGCGTAGCGACAGGCCCGCTCGACGCCCTTCCAGGTATTCACCGAGCCCTGGGTGGCCACTTCGTTCACGGTGCCCTTGCGCAACACGCCACCCTCGCCAACGTACGGACCCTCGGTGTTTTCGCGGATCACAATGAACTCGTGGGGCGCGGTGTGGCCGGGGGCGGTGCCGACGAACGGGCGCTGGTTGATGTACAGATCGAGTTCGAAGCGCTTCTTGAGTAGCAAACCGCGCTCGATGACACCCGGCGGCACCTCGGGGGTGCCGACGGCGCCGAGCAAGATGGCGTCGTAGCCCCGAAGCTCGTCAAGGGTCGTGTCCGACAGAATCTCGCCGTCGCGTAAGTAGCGGGCACCTCCGAGATCGAAGTCAGTGGTCTCGATGTCGACACCGGCGGCTCGCACCACCTTGATCGCTTCAGCCGTGACCTCGGGGCCGATTCCGTCGCCGCCGATGACCGCGATGCGATGCGCCATATGTCGTTGTCTCCTCGTTGAAGGCCCAGGTAAGGCCGATGAACCGTACGTGATTCTCCACCACCGACAGCGTTCGCAGGGAATCGCGGCGCGACGGGCACATGGACGGCAGGTAGCTTTGCATTCCTATGGCTCAGTTACAGCAACTGTCTCGCAGCGCGTATGACCGCTTGGCAGCAGAGCACCACGATCTGACCACACGCGGCCGGATCGAGCTCTCCGAGATCATCCAGCGCGCCCGAGAGATGGGCGACCTCTCCGAGAACGGTGACTATCAGGCTGCCAAAGACCAGCAAGGTCATATGGAAGGCCGCATCCGCCAACTCGAATCGATCATCGAGAACGCCGAGATCATTGAAGGCGGCGAGGCCGGGGTGGTCTCGGTGGGCTCGATCGTCACGATCGTCTACGAAGGCGACGACGACGATGTGGCCGAGCGTTACCTGCTCGACTCGGTGGAGCAACGCGGCGACGGTGTCGAGGTGGTCTCGCCCAAGTCGCCGCTCGGCGAGGCACTCGTCGGAGCCCGCGCCGGCGATGTCGTGTCGTACACGGCTCCTACCGGGGCCGAGCTGCGCGTGACCGTGAAGAACGTCGAAGTCGCCTGAACCCGTCGTCGGCCGTTCTGACTGATCCGTGTGACTGATCTGTGACTGATCCGCGCGGCGAGATCCAAGCTCCCGACGTTCCCCCCGGCAGGGAGTTGGAGTTGGGAGATCGCGGGACCACGTTTATTCGCGAGTTGCCTGGTCCGCCGGGCGCGCCCACCGTGATCCTGCTTCACGGCTGGACGGCAACCGCCGACCTCAACTGGTTCACCTGCTACCACATACTCGGGCAGTTCTTCCGCGTCGTCGCGCTCGACCATCGCGGGCACGGCCGTGGCATCCGCAGCAAGCGCCGATTCCGCCTCGCCGACTGCGCTGACGACGCCATCGCCGTTGCGGACGCCTTGGGGATCGAGCGATTCGTCGCCGTTGGGTACTCGATGGGCGGAACCGTCGCCCAGTTGTTGGCCCGCGACTACCCCGACAGGCTCGACGGCCTGGTCTTGTGCTCGACCGCCGGTTGGTTCACGACCAACAGCCGCACGAAACTGCCGTTCATCACGATGGCCGGGTTAGCTGCGGTCGCCCGCATCACCCCGGCGCAGTTGCGCGAGCGGATCACCGACCAGGTGTACCTGCAGCGCAAAGCCCGCCAGTGGGAGCCGTGGGCTATCCATGAAGTGAGCCAGCACGACTGGCGCGCGGTCCTCGAGGCCGGGCAGGCGATTGGCGCGTTCGTGTCGCGGGACTGGCTGCCGGCGATCACCACGCCGACCTCGGTGGTGATCACCATGAACGACCGGATCGTGCCCACCCGCCGCCAGATCGCCCTGTTCCTGTTGATCCCCGGAGCCGAGGCGTACCGCATCGACGGCGACCACGACACCGTCGTGGCCCTCGCCGACGACTACGTCCCCTTGCTTCTACGCGCCATCCGCTCAACCCTGGACCGGTCGAACTCGCATTCCGCAGTCACGGAGATTTCATCCGAGAACGACCGAGCAGGGAGCTAAGGTCGTTCCATGCCGCCGAACGCCGTGACCTGGAGCGTCCGGGAAGGACGCGACCTGGAGCGTCCGGGAAGGACGCGCGGTCTGGGGGGCGTCTACTTCGCGAATGGGTCGACGACCTCGTAGCGGAGATCGTCGCGGAGTTTGACCGGTAGAGGTTTGGCTGTTTGGTTCAGTCGCATGCGGCGACGACAGCGGGGACAGCGACATCGACCTGCTGATCGTGCTCGACGTGTACTCACCCGACAATGCGATCGAGCTCAAGATGCGAGCTAGCCGAGCTGTGACCGTGCCACCGCCCTTCGACGCCGTCCTCACAAATGTCGAGCGGATGACATCTCGGCGCAGAATCGTGGGAACGTTGGATCTCGCTCTCAGGCACCGCCGAGCTCGGCACGATGCTGGCCGTCGCGTCGTCAGTCCACCTCGTCACCGATACCGAGTGGAACGCCACCCTCGACGACATCTCCGCGGGCAAGCCGGTCGATCTCACTCCCTCGATCATCCGACGACTCCGGGTTCAGCGTGAACCAGGAGGGATGATCCCGCTTCTGCCTCGGCCGGGACCGTGGCGGAACAAAACCCGCCCAGAAAGTCCAGATCGAGCCAATCTGGCGGGATTTGGGACGTTCAGGGGAATCTGGGCAGAGATTTGTCACCGGACGATGAGGTTGCCGGGTCACGGCAAGGTCGGCATGCTGGACAACGATGAATCTGCGGCGGTTACTGCTCCCCGGAGCCCTCCTCGGCGGCCTGGCCGCGATCGGCACGGCAGTGTTTGGTTGGCGTCGGCAACGCGACAACGGCGACGACCAGGCGCTCCGAGCTCGCTCACGGACCGCCCGCAATGTACAGGTGGCCCGGCTCGGAGCATCGGTCGGGGCGACGTACGCATCAACGGCCGCCCGTAAGGTGTTCGCCTCGGCAGACAAGCGTGAGCAGCTCGATCACGAGCGCGAGTTGAAGACCGCCGAGGCCGTCGCCGAGCGGCTTGGCCAGATGAAGGGGGCGTTGATGAAACTCGGCCAGATGGCCAGCTACCTCGACGAAGGTCTCCCCGAGCCGATGCGGGCTGCGCTGGCCCAGCTCCAGTCGAATGCTCCGCCGATGTCTGCGCAACTCGCCGCGGACGTGGTCGAACGCGAACTGGGCAAGAATCCCGAGCAGTTATTCATCGAGTGGGACCCGACGCCGATTGCCAGTGCCTCGATCGGGCAGGTCCACCGGGCGCTGTGGCGCGATCCCGAGACCGGCGAGGAACGAGCGGTCGCCGTGAAGGTGCAGTACCCCGGGGTGGCCGAGGCGATCGAGGCTGATCTGGGGACGGCCGATCTGCTCGGCACCATCCTCAAGCAGGGCTTTTCCGGGCTCGACCCCACCGAGATGGTCGCCGAGATTCGCGAACGCATCGTTGACGAACTCGACTACGAACTCGAAGCCCGCAACCAGCAGGCATTCGCCGACTACTACCGCGGCCACCCGTACTTCCATGTGCCCGAGGTCATCGCTCCCCTGTCGACGGCTCGGGTACTCACATCCGAGCTGGTCAGCGGTTCGAAGTGGGAGGAGTTGATGACGTGGTCGGACGAGGAACGCAACCTCGCCGCCGAGTCGATCTACCGGTTTGTGTTCCGCAGCCTCTACCGCTTTCGGGCGTTCAACGGCGACCCGCACCCGGGCAACTACCTGTTCCACGGCGGCGGCCGGGTCACGTTCCTCGACTTCGGTTTGGTCAAGTACTTCACCCCCGGCGAGATGGCCACGTTTGAGGAGTTGATCACCTGTGCGGTGATCCATCCCGACTTGGCCCGGTACCGCCAGATCGTCGAGTCGGCCGGGATGCTCGCTCCGAACGCCCCCGTCGACACCGACGAGGTCGGCAGATACTTTTCACGCTTCTACGAGCCCGTACGGGTCAACCAGACGATGACGTGGACCCCGGAGTACTCCTCGGCGATCGTGCGCCACACCTTCGATCGCTCCTCCCCGATCGCCCAATACACCACCGTACCGCGGGCGTTTGTGTTCATCCAGCGGATCAACCTCGGCCTCTACGCCCTGATGGGGCAGCTCCGGGCAACCGGTAACTACCGACGGATCTCCGAGGAGATCTGGCCGATGGTCAGCGCCCCACCTTCTACTCCGATGGGCGAACGCGAGACGGCCTGGACGGCGGCGAAGGCGGAGTAGCCTCCAATCCTCATCATACGAAAAGAACATTTGATATGATGACGTCATGACCACGAGCACCGTGATGCGGGTGACAAAGAATGGACAGATCTCGTTGCCGGCGGAGGTACGCCACCGGTGGCAGACCGATCGGGTCATCGTGATCGATACCCCGGGTGGCCTGCTCATCCGACCGTTCGATCCTGACGCGGTCCGGCGTCTCCGCGGCAAGTACGCTCACCTCGGCGTCGATACCACCAACGAACGGGCACTGGCCCGCGAGGGGCGATAACCGATGGTCGTCGTACTCGATGCGTACGCGCTCGAGGCATATCTCGCTGATGAGCCATCTGCGCCGTTGGTGGAGGCAATCCTGCTCAGCGGCGAGCAAGTGCTGATTTCGGCCGTGAACTTCGCCGAGACGGCCGACCGGTTGATGCGGGTCTACGGCGTCGAGATGGAAGCGATCACCGCGGACTTCTTGGAGACCGGCTGCACCATCTCGGGGGTCGACCCCGACATGGCGTTCGATGCCGCCCAGCTTCGGGCAACTCACTATCACCGCACCACACGAGCAGTCAGTGTGCCCGACTGTTTCGCCGCCGCACTCTCGCTGAGCCGCGACGCCCGCCTGGTAACCAGCGACCCGGCGTTGCTCGACATGGTGCGGGCCGAGGGTGGCGATTCGACCGCGCTTCCCGATAGTCACGGTGTGGTTCATTCGCCTCCCGCGTAACGTTCACCTTGATGAGCGCACACACTGAGCATCCAACCAGGCATGAGGGTGGGGTAACTGCGACTGGCCTCGGCAAGCGGTTCGGCGATCTGTGGGCCTTGCGCAACCTTGATCTACGGGTCGAACCCGGCACGGTCCTTGGACTGCTGGGTCACAACGGTGCGGGCAAGACCACCGCGATCCGTATTCTCACGACCCTCAGTCAACCCACGGAAGGGAACGCCTCGGTTGCTGGGCTTGACGTGGTGACGCAGGCCGCGGCGGTGCGCGGCCGTATCGGTGTCGCCGCCCAGCAGGCGACCGTCGACGGATTGATGACCGCCCGACTGAACCTCGAGATCATTGGACGCCTCCATGGAATGTCGAAGTCCGCGGCACGTCAGAAAGGCGACGGTCTCCTGGATCGACTCGACCTGACCGACTTTG
>JANNNL010000680.1:0-2855 GCA_031398525.1 Actinomycetes bacterium
GCTTCTACTACTCCGCCAACGCCGCCGGACGATTCATCGGAACCCTTCTCTCGGGCCTGCTGTATCTGTGGGGCGGACTCCCCGCCGCGCTCTGGGGATCGGCCACGTTCGTCGCTATCACCTGGCTCCTCACCCTCCGGCTCCCACCGATCCCGCAAGACGTCAAGGTCACCCTTGCCACCGTCGACGCAGGCGACGGCCCGGCTTTGACGTGATCGTCTTTGCCGATGCCACCCGGGCCGCTGAACAGCAAGAACCGTCTGCCCAAGCCGTCCATTACGCCCGCGTGATTCGGTCGACAACATGCTGGTTCTCAGGCCCTTCGGACCAACTGGTACGCAGCGGTACGTGGTACGTCACGGTTCGCAGGGTACGCAACGGGGAAATCGCCATGTGATGAAGATCACCTCGTGACGGCTGTCCCCAGAGCCAGGACACGGCCCATCGGTCAACAACTTGTTGACCGAATGAAGTCGAGCGAAACCTGCAGAACGTAACGAGCATCACCATCGCTCGGTAGTGCGGCTCGATCGCGTCGGCGATCTCGCACACTTGTGCTATCGATGCAACCGGTCGCTCGGCCGGCCGCTCGATCGACGCACCCTTGATGATGCACGGGTTGCGCGGCACGAGGCCGTCCTCTGCCGCCGTCGCGAAGATCGCATGCAGCAGGCGGTAGGACTTCGCCATCGCCGACATACCGGGCTTACCGGTCCGAAGCAGCGTCGCCCGCCACTCGCCCAAATGGCCGATGTGAGCTGGTTCATCTGCGTCGCGCCGAGCGACGGGTTGATGTGGTTGCGCAGCAGCCCTTCGTACAGTTCGACCGTGCGCGGCCGGAGTTGCGGTCGCTCACGCAACGAGCGGACCGAGTAGTCGGCCACCGTCACCTTGCCTACGTTGGGGTCGAGCCAGACGCCACGGTAGAGGTCGGCGCGCACGGCAGAGAGACACGAGTCGGCTTCCTTCTTCGTGCGAAACGTCGCCGGTGCCGAGTGCCACACGTAGTCGATGCAGTAGAGCGCCTGGAACTTGCCCGAGGGAAGCTTGCGCAGGATGCATTGCTGTCTACCTGGAGTTTTAGGTGATTTCAGCTCTCGCCGGAGGTTTCGTGCAACCAACGTGCAACTAGCAACATTCGTGCAGCTCCACTGGCAACTGGCGATCAACTGGCGATCCGGCGAAGTTGGGCGGTCGACGAGCAAGGAGCCTGCCATCAATCCTGAGCGACATCGGCCACGTCGCGCTCGAACTCGGCGACACGCCTCCGCCGGAACCACCGCGCACGAGGCGCTCGACCCGACCGATACGCCAAACACTGGACCATCGGCCAAGCCGCGGATCGCGACCAACCCTGAGCTACGGCCTACCTACGGGTTCCGGAGGCCGTCGTTACCCATGAAACCCTGCACGGGATAGATCGAGGGTGGGGCATCGAGACCCGCCTCGACAATGGCTGGGCCGATGATCGCCCCGAACGCAGCGAATGAGTCCTCGTCGACCCAGACGTCGAAAACGTCGATGCCGATAGGAGTGACGTAGCAGACGTGCGAGAGCCGGCTCGCCACCGCGGTCACCCGCCAGACCGCGGCCGGGACCGTGCGCGGCCCGATGCAAGCGATCGATGTCGATACCGCGTTGCGGGCGATCACGATCGAACCAGCTTGGCAGTATCGCCTCGACCACGAAATCGGCAGCATCGCCGTCGGTAAGAAGGCCGACTTCACCGTGCTGTCCGACGACCCCTACCAGGTGGACCCGGCTGCGATCGCCGACATCACAGTGGTCGCCACCGTGTTCGAGGGTGGGCGTGGCCAGCGGCCTGGTGTTCGTCGCCCCGACGGTCCATTCAACGGCATGCCAGCCGCCGTCACTGGCTTCAACGATGCGGTTGGCAGTCCAGGTGACGTCGCTGAACGCGGCGAACATCGGCGACTCGGCAGCCAAGATTGCCGCGCGGCGCTGGCTGGACCGCGTCGGCGGTGTAGCAGTCGGCGACTTGGTTGGCGTCGCCGGAGGCGAATGCAGCAACCGATGAACACGGGACTGATAGTTTGAGTTTGAAGTTTTGAGCTTGAAATATCTGCGCCCAGCGCAGCCATACTGTGGTGCTACGGCGGCGACGCCCGCCACGACGCCGGGGGGTGCTACGTGAAGATCTTGTGTCTGGGTGGAGGCCCGGCCGGGTTGTACTTGGCGATCTCGATGAAGTTGCGCGACCCGTCTCACGATGTGACGGTGATCGAGCGAAACGGCCCGAACGACACGTTTGGGTGGGGGGTCGTACTGTCCGACGACGCCTTGTCGAATATGGATGGTAACGACCCGGCCAGCGCGGCTGAGATCCGTCGCAACTTCGTCTACTGGGACGACATCGCCGTGATCCGCGACGGGGTGCGCACTCTGTCGGGTGGGCACGGGTTCGCCGGGATCGGGCGGATGAAGTTGCTCCAGATTTTGCAGCGCCGAGCCGTCGAGCTCGGCGTGACGTTGCAGTTCCACACGGCATTCGCCTCGGCCGAGGAGTACCGCCACGAGTTCGATCTCGTCGTCGGCTGCGATGGGATCAACTCGGTGGTCCGCAACGAATACGCGGAGGTGTTCCGTCCGAACATCGATGTGCGCCCCGGCAAGTTCATTTGGCTGGGTACGACGCAGAAGTTCGATGATGCGTTCACGTTCATATTCGAACGCACCGCTCATGGGTGGATGTGGATCCACGCCTACCAGTTCGATGCCGAGATGGCGACGGTGATCGTCGAGTGTTCCAAGGCGACGTGGGACGCCTGGGGTTTCGAGCAGATGTCGAAGGAGCAGATCATCGCTACCTGTGAACAGGTCTTCGCCGACCACCT
>JANNNL010000742.1:0-12706 GCA_031398525.1 Actinomycetes bacterium
GGCACCAGGTGGCTGAGCACCAGCGTCTTGACCCCCGCTCGCTCGGCGATCCTGCCCGCCTCGGCCACCGGGGTATGCGAGCCCGACAAGTGGGCGATGATTGCGTCACGGTTCGGTAGTTGGGCGACTCGGTGCGCGAGGAACTCCACATCGATCACCTCGTGGACCAGGATGTCGGCTCCCTGGGCCAGTCGCACGACGTTGTCGCACGGGCCGGTATCACCCGAGAAGACGACCGAACCACCCGGGGTGTCGAACCGGTAGGCGAGGGCCGGGAACACCGGGGCATGCTGCACCAAGATCGCCGTCACCCGCACCCCGTTCTCGTCGGTGGGCATGGTCTCAATCGGCTCCATCGCCGGTGCCGCGGTGAGAGCTGACGCCGGCATGCACGCCCTCGCCACAATCGATCATGTACGCCGTCTCACCCGCCACGACGGCGTTGGCATAGCCGGTGCGAGTCCGCTTGGGCATGCCACCGCCACCCGTGCCGAGCACGATCATCTTGGCGGCCGCATCGACTTGTCGGGGCGGGCGACGCACGTACGGCGCGGCCGGTTCGGGAGGCAGTCCGCCCGATGGCACGCCCACCGAACCCGGACGCTCGGTTTGAACACTGCGGAGAACATCGCCAGCCTGACACATGAGCCTGCAACGTACACGGCGAGCTGGATGGCCGCCCTGAACGCGTTCTGCCGCGTTCGCCCTCGACTTTGCGAGAGACTGGTTCAGATGTCCGACACCCCCGCAGTACCCAGTGTCGAGACTGGGCGGCCGGTCGTGATGGCCGTGACCGGAGCGTCGGGCACCGCCGAGCTTGTTCGCCGCGGGATCGAGATCGCCGCCAGCGTCGGGGCGGCTCTGATTGCCGTGCACGTTCGCCCGCCCTCGGGAAACGATCCCGGGGCCGATCTCGAACAGATCCGGGGGCAGCTCGACGAGGCCGGCGCCTCGTATCGCGAGATCGTCGGCAATGACCCGGCGGCCCGGCTGATCGAGTTCTGCACGGCCGAACACGCCAACCAACTCATTCTCGGCGCGGCCAATCCCAGCCGCTGGCAGCAACTCGTCGGTCGGTCGTTCGTCGCCGAAGTCGTGCGCCTCGCCGGGTCACTCGACGTCCATGTCGTCGCCCACGCCGGACCACAACGACATCTGGGACCTCGGCGGCGACAAACACGGCCGATCGCCGGCCTGACGATCAAGCGACGAGTCAGCGGGTGGGCCGCCGCCGTGATCGGCGTACCGGCAATGATCGCTTTCCTGGTCATCGAACGCCGCGATATCAACCTGTCGGCCGACCTGCTGATCCTGCTCCTCGTCGTGATCGGCGTCGCCGCATTGGGTGGACGAGCGCCCGCCGTGGTAGCCGCAATTGGTGCCTCGCTGATGGCCAATTGGTACCTCACCCCGCCGTATCACCGCTGGGAAGTCTCCCGACGTGAGAGCCAGATTGCCCTGATCGTGTTCATCGCAACCGCAATCATTGTGAGTTCGTTCGTCTCGAGCGCGGCGCGTCGCGACACCGAAGCCTCACGCGCTCGGGCCGAGGCCGAAACACTCGCCAGGTTGGCGACGACCTTCAGCGATGTCGACCCACTGGGCACCTTGGTCACTCATCTGCGCTCGACCTTCTCGCTCGACGGTGTCGCCGTGTTGCAGCACTCCGCAGGACAATGGACGACCACGGCATCGTCGGGGCGGGCCGCAACCACGCCCGATGCGGGCGACGTCGCCGAGCCGCTCGGGCCGAACACGACCCTCGTGTTGACCGGGCCGCGGCTCTCGGCCGACGACCGACGGGTGCTGCGGGCGTTCGCTTCTCACCTATCGGCCACCATCGATCGATCGGCGCTGGCCGAGACGGCCCGACGCGCTGCGAACCTCGAGCAAGCCAACGCGCTGCGCGACGCGTTGTTGCAGGCCGTCTCCCACGATCTGCGTACGCCGCTGGCCGGGATCAAGGCATCGGTCTCGAGCCTGCGCGATCCCGAGATCGAATGGGCCGACGACGACCGGGGGGAGTTCCTGGCGACGATCGAGTCGGAAACCGACCGCCTGACCAGCCTGGTCTCGAATCTGCTCGACCTCAGTCGGCTGCAGGCTGGCGAGTTGCTCGTGAATCTCAAACCGGTGTCGATCGAGGAGGTCGTTCCGGCGGCGATCGTCAGCCTCGGCCCGGCCGGCCGCGGTGTCCACCTCGACCTTGCCGAAAGCACCGAAGACCTCGCCGCCGATCGAGCCCTGTTGGAACGGGTAGTGGCCAACCTCGTCGCCAATGCGATCAAGTACTCGCCGTTGGACCGACCGGTGACCGTCACGACCGTCACCGCCGGCGGCTTCTGCGACCTGCAGGTGATCGACCACGGTCCCGGCATCCCGGCTTCGCAACGCTCGGTCGCCCGACTGCCATTCCACCGCCTCCACGATCGCGAGACGCCTCCAGGAGTCAGCGTGAACGTCGGAGTGGGCCTCGGCCTCGCCATCGCCGACGGCTTCACCCGGGCGCAACACGGCGAACTCATCCTCTCCGAAACCCCTGGGGGTGGTCTGACCGCCATCGTCCGTCTGCCAGTGTGGCCTCGGTGAAAACAAATGTCGGTGAAACAATGTCGGTGAAACGATGAGCGTGCAGGAATGAGCGTCATTCTGTGCGTCGACGACGAGCCGCAGATCTTGAAGGCTTTGGCCGTCAACCTCAAGGCTCGTTCCTACGACGTGGTCACGGCGACCACCGGCGAGCAGGCGCTAGTGCTCGCCGCCGAGCGACGGCCCGACGCGGTGATCCTTGACCTTGGCCTACCCGGCATCTCGGGGATCGACGTGATCGATGGACTGCGGGGTTGGACGACGGTCCCGATCATCGTGCTGTCGGCCCGCGACGGCGAGGCCGCCAAGGTTGCGGCCCTCGACGCCGGGGCCGACGACTACGTCACCAAGCCCTTCGGCATGGGGGAACTACTCGCCCGACTCCGCGCCGCGCTACGGCGCGGCGTCGTCGACGAAGCCCAACCCGTGATTGTCGCTGGCACATTGACGATCGATCTTGCTGGCCGGCGGGTAACGGTCGATGGGGTGGTGGCTCGTTTGACGCCCACTGAACTCCACCTCGTTGAGGTACTCGCCCGCAACGCGGGCAAGCTGATCACCTCGCGCCAATTGCTTCAAGAGGTCTGGGGACCGCAATACGGTGACGAGACGAACTACCTGCGGGTCCACATGGCCCACATCCGCCGCAAGCTCGAGCCCGAACCGACCACGCCCCGGTACTTCCGCACCGAGCCCGGCATCGGTTACCGCTTCGATCCCGACGCCAGCGATATGACCAACACGATGCCACCCGATACCGACCCGATGCTCGCGTGATCAACACGTAGAGATTTGGTGGCCACGCGCTAAGGACCCGCTAACACACTGGGAGCTTTCGGCAACCTGATGTTCGATGGCGACTATGAGCCGTAAAAACCGTCAGATGAACAATGTCTGGGCCGCTATCGGAGCGGGGGCCGCAACCATCTTGGTGGTTGCCATCAATCCTCCACCCATCGTCGCCCTGATCGCCGTCGGACTCGTTGTCGCTATCGCAACGCCCTACATGACGCTGGACAGTGGACGATTTTTGGCGATGATTGTCGGCTGTGGATTTGTTGCCGTAGCCGAGCGGGCCCTCGACGGCCGCGGCCGCACCGTGGCTGAGTTCGGTGGTTTCGTCGTGCTGCTCACGCTCGCCTCCCGATCGCGGCGCTGGGTCATGCGCTTCCAGCACCACCGAGTAGCCCGGGCGACCGTCAGAACAGACGAGCAGAGCCCGGTCGCTCAGCTTCCGCTCGCCACTCCGTCGCTCAACACATCGTCACCCGACGCCAAGGCCGCGTAGAGATCGCCATGAGCCGCGTTAAGAACCCGCTAAGACCCCGCCATTTGGGTCGCTGATTCAGATCCACTGACGAATCGGAGCGGTCACCACGCCCGAACCGCCAACCCCACGAACTTTCATCGGAACGGCATGACACGCATCAAGCGAATCCTCGTCGGAAAACCAATCCCGAGTACCGACGAACACCACCAGCGGCTCAGCAAGAAGATCGCCCTGCCAGTCTTCGCTTCCGACGCCGTCTCGTCCACGGCGTACGCCACCGATGAGATCCTCGCCGTCCTGCTGTTGCAGGCGTACATCGGCCAACGGGCATTCGGCCCGCTGGTCCCGATCGCCATCGTGGTGTGCGTACTGCTCGCCATCGTGGTCGTCTCGTACCGCCAGACAATCTTCGCCTACCCGTCGGGAGGCGGGGCCTACATCGTCAGCCGAGAGAACCTGGGCAAGGTCCCGTCACTCGTCGCCGGGGCGTCGCTGCTCGTCGACTACATCCTCACCGTGGCGGTGAGCGTCGCCGGTGGAGTGCTCGCCATTCGCACCGCGACCGGGCTCGACAAGTCGTGGGCCGTCCCGCTGTGCCTGGTCTGCGTGTTCGCCATGACCGTGATGAACCTGCGGGGCGTCAAGGAATCGGGCGCGGCGTTCGCCGGGCCGACGTACTTCTACATCATGATGCTGTTCCTGCTGATCGGCACCGGCTTGTGGCGCATCTACGTCCAGCACGTCGGCCCAATCCCCGCATCGTTGCTCAGCGCCGAGGCGAACGAGTTCGCCAACCTGGGCAAGAATCTGGGCCTGTACATGCTGCTGCGGGCGTTCTCGTCGGGCGCAGTCGCCCTGTCGGGGGTCGAGGCCATCTCGAACGGCGTCCCTGCGTTCCAGAAGCCCGAGTCGAAGAATGCGGCGACGACGCTGATGTGGATGGGCGGCATCCTCGGAGCCGGCTTCCTCGGCATCTGCGTGGTCGCCGCCCATCTCAAGCCGTTCCGCGGTGAGCACGACGGCAACGGTCTCGGCCTGATGGCCCAGTACATCTATGGCGGTGACGCCGGCACCAAGGGGGTGCTGTTCTGGATGACGATGATCGCCACATTCCTCATCCTGATTTTGGCCGCCAACACCGCCTACGCCGACTTCCCCCGGCTGGCATCGATCATCGCCAAGGACGGGTTCCTACCCCGGCAGTTCTTCAACAAGGGCGCCCGACTGGTGTTCTCGAACGGCGTCGTGTTCCTCGCGGTCATCGCCAGCATCCTGATCGTCATCTTCAAGGGCGACATCTCGAAACTCATTCCGTTGTACGCCTTCGGGGTGTTCACCGGTTTCACCCTCAGCCAGACCGGCATGGTGATCCACCATCGCCGCCATCGCGAGGGTCGCTGGCAATTGAGCGCCGTAATCAACGGCATCGGTGCGGTCGCAACGGGGTTGGTCGCCGCGACCGTCATGTACTCCAAGTTCGCCGAGGGCGCCTGGGTTCCCGCCGCCCTGATTCCGCTGATGGTCGTTGGTTTTGTCGCCATCGGCAAGCACTACGCCATGGGCCGCAAGGCCATGACCATAGAGCCCGGCTACAAGGCTCCTCGAGAATCGCACACGATGGTCGTGCTGGTCGGCGCAGTGAACAAGGGCGTGCTCCACGCGCTGCAGTACGCCCGCTCCCTCAACCCCGACCGCATCGTGGCCGTGACGGTGATCAGTGGCCCCGAGGACGAAGCCCGCATCCGGGCCCAGTGGGCGGCGTTCGACATCCCCATCGAGCTCAATCTGGTCGAGTCGCCGTATCGCGAGCTGACCAAGCCGATTCTCGACTTCATCGACAACCTCGATGGCCAGTACCAAGGCGACATCATCACGGTGGTCATCCCCGAGTTCGTTACGTCGTGGCGCACGCAATGGCTGCACAACGGCACCGCCTTCGCCCTCAAGGCCCGTCTGCTGTATCGCCCGCACACCGCCGTCGTGTCGATTCCGATCCACATCGGCGCCGAGGACGACATCGGCGAGAGTTTCGAGTCAGCGGTGGTTGACGACCGGCGTGTCCACGAGGACGAACTCGTTCAGCTGTAGTCCCTCGCCACAACAACGGCCGCCTCACCTGTGTCGGGCGAGGCGGCCGGGATCGTTTTCGACCAGATGTCGGGCGGCTACAGCTCGCGGCCGTCGAGGTAGACCTGACCGTTGGTGCCGTCGACGGTGATGATCTGGCCGGTTTGAATGCGGGTCGTGCCGTCGACCGAACCGACGACGGCGGGAATAGCGAACTCGCGGGCCACGATGGCGCAGTGGCTCATCACGCCACCGACGTCGGAGACGACGGCCCCGGCGATCGAGAACATCGGCACCCACGGCGGCAACGTCATCTCGCACACCATGATCTCACCGTCCTCCAAGTCACCGGCCTCGTTGAGCGACTTCACCACGCGAGCCACCCCGCGATACACACCGGGCGAACCGCCAACTGCATCGATGACCAGCGGATCAACGTGCTCGGGCGGCGGCTTGACGCCAAGCAGGCGGGTGAGCACGGCGTCCATGAACGGATCGGGCGGTCCGGGCGGAAGCTCCGGCGGGATACCCAACGCACCCGGGGGCGACGCCGCAGCGCACGCATTCCATTCGGCGCGGCGGGCGACGACCAGATCGCGGTAGTTCGTGCCGTTGGTGAGGGCATCTTTGACTTCGTCGGCATGGAGGAAATAGACGTCGTCGCGCGAGTCGAGGCAGCCCTTGGCCGCCAGGTGCTTGCCTACCGACAGGGTGAACCGGCGGAACAAGACCACCCCGAGCTGGTCGATGTAGAAGGCGTGATCCTCGGTGATCGGGTAGCTGAACTGCGCCGCGTCGTACAGCTCGTCAAACTGGGCCAGCTTGGCCGGGTCGGCCCCGATCTTGGTGCGGGCCGCGGCATACAACTCCTCGCGCAACGCCACGCCGCGCTGGTACATCGCCTCGGGATTCTGCGACTCGGGCAGAGCCATGAACATGCCGATGTTGCCGAGCGGGATCGACGGATCTTCCCGCCACGGGACGTCCGCGAGGTCGTAGACGGCGTCGGAACGCCAGCCGTACTCGTTGAGGTATTCCTGCAGCTTGGCCAGGAACGGCGCGGCGGCATCGCTCTCGCCGAGCTGCTCGGCCAGTTCTCTGGGCTCGTAGGTATCGAACAGGGCCTTGACTTCGGGGGTGTTCTTGGCCATCTGGGAGAGGTCCCAGATGCCGCGGCTGGCGTCGACCGAACGGGTGTGGTGCCCTTGGAGGACCTGATATGACTCCGTCGGGTCGGTGTTGCCGACCTCGGCGTCATACATGTCGCAGAACTTGGCCCCGGAGATGAGCACGAAGTTGATGTGGCCATGGATGAACCACATACGCCGCATCCACTCGGTCATCTCGTCGAGCTTGGCGAGCAGTTCGCCGTCGCCCATGCCCGAGTAATCGGCGTCCTTCTCGGCGTAGTTCCGAGCCATGATCTCGGGCTTCCACTCCTCGTTCCACCGCTTACCGACGATCGGCACCATGGTGGCCAGCGTGTCGGAGTAACGGGTCAACCGGTCGGCGATGACGTCGCCATCGGGCACCGGGTGGAAGGCCATGTAGAAGTAATGGTTGATCGCTCGCGACGATGCCATCATCGGGCAGTCATACTCCGCCTGCGCGGCGGTAAAGCCCTCGCTCAGCGTCGTCATGATCAGGTCTTGCGATAATGGATGCAACGGCCGCGGCGCGTGCATCTTGTCGAATGCCCAGAAGCCCTCGATCTCGTCGGGACCTGGAAAGGTCACCTGATCGACCGTGTCAGTCATGTCGAAACCCCTTGTAGCTGTGTCAGTGCGGCCCCCACGGCGCTGCCCTGCGGGAACACTAATCTCCGCAGTCCACAGGTTCGATTCGGGGTCGATGCCTCGTCGGCTAGCCGGGGGCTCATCGAGGCTCATCGGCGGAAAACGACAGCTGCCGATGAGCCTCGCGGCCTACCCGGCAGCTCGGTTGTCGAAATCCGGTGTGTTTACAGCTCGCGGCCGTCGAGGTAGACCATGCCATTGGTGCCGTCGACCGTGATGATCTGGCCGGTCTGGATGCGCGTGGTCCCGTCAACCGAGCCAACCACCGCCGGGATGGCGAACTCGCGAGCGACGATCGCGCAGTGGCTCATCACACCGCCCACGTCGGAAATCACCGCGCCGGCGATCATGAACATCGGCACCCACGGCGGCAGCGTCATCTCGCAGACCATGATCTCGCCGTCCTCCAGGTCACCGGCCTCGTTCAGCGACTTCACCACGCGGGCCACGCCCCGATAGATGCCCGGTGAGCCACCGACACCGTCGATGATCAGCGGGTCAACGTGCTCGGGCGGTGGCTTGACGCCGAGCAGGCGGGTGACGAGAGCGTCCATGAACGGGTCCGGCGGGCCGGGCGGCAGCTCGGGCATCGTGCCGAGCGCCCCGGGCGGGGTGACCTGCGCGCAGGCGTTCCACTCGGCTCGGCGGGCGGCCACCGTGGCGCGGAAATCGCCACTGTTGGCCAGCGCATCGTGCACCTCGTCGGCCCGCAGGAAGAACAGGTCCTCGCGCTTGTCGAAGCAGCCATTGGCCGTCAGTCGCTCGCCGACCACCAGGGTGAACCGGCGGAACAGCACCACACCGAGCTGATCGATGTAAAACGCGTGATCCTCGGTAATCGGGTAGCTGAACCGGGCGGCCTCGTAGAGCTCGTCGAACTTGGCCAGCTTGACCGGGTCGGCCCCGATCTTGGCCTGCGCCGCTCCGTACAGTTCTTCGCGCAGCTTGACGCCGCGCAAGTAGCTGACTTCGGGATTTTCCGAATCGGGCATCGCCATGAACATGCCGATGTTGCCGAGCGGAATCGCCGGGTCCTCGCGCCACGGCACATCGGCGAGGTCGTAGACCGCATCGGAGCGCCAACCGAACTCGTAGAGGAAGGCGTCGAGGTCGGCCAGGAACCCGCGGCCAACTTCCGACTCGCCGAGCTTGCCGACCAGGTCGCGGGGCTCGTAGGTGTCGAACAACGCCTTGATTTCGGGGGTATCGCGAGCTTGGCGAGACAAGGTCCAGATGCCACGGCTGGCGTCGACCGAGCGGGTGTGGTGGCCCTGGAGCACCTGATACGACTCGGTCGGGTCGGCCTGGCCCATCTCGGCGTCGTACATGTCGCAGAACGCCGCGCCCGACAACAACACGAAGTTGATGTGGCCGTGGATGTACCACATGCGCCGCATCCAGTCGGTCATCTCGCCGAGCTTGGCAAGCAGTTCGGCATCGCTCATGGCCGAGTAGTCGGCATCGCGTTCGGCCAGGTTGCGGGCCATGATCTCGGGCTTCCACTCGTTCAACCAGCGCATGCCTACGCCCGGCACCTTGGCGGCAAGCGTGTCGTGGTAGCGGCTCATCCGGTCGGCGATGATCGCATCGTCCGGCACCGGGTGAAAGGCCATGTAGAAGTAGTTGTTCACCGCCCGCGACGACGCCATCATCGGGCAGTCGTACTCGGCCTGCGCGGCGGTAAAGCCCTCGCTGAGCGTCGTCATCACCAGGTCTTGCGACAGCGGATGCAACGGCCGCGGCGCATGCATCTTGTCGAACGCCCAGAAGCCCTCGATCTCGTCGGGACCGGGAAAGGTCACCTGATCAACCGTGTCAGTCATTGCAAAACCCCCATGATGGAGGCGATGCGGCTCCCGGGCCGCACCGCCGTTCGATGAAACTTTGGTCAGCCCCAGAGCTGCTCAGTGGCGATACGGGCACCCTCGGCGAGCGCCGCAAACTTAGGCCACACCACGGTCGGGTGCACCTCGGGCGCATAGCTGGCCCGCGACGAGAAGCCGCAGTCGGCCCCGGCGATGACGTTTTCCTTGCCGACCAGCGAGGCGTAGTTGCAGATGTACTCGGCGATCAGCTTGGGATGCTCGACGTAGTGGTTGGCATGGCCGAGCAGGCCCGGAATGAGAATCTTGCCCTCGGGCACGCCGACCTCGCCGGCCTGCCGCCATTCATGCATATGGCGGGGGTTCATCGCCTCGAACGAATACGCCCCGGCGTTGATCGTGAAGGTGAACTTGAGGGCGTCCTTCAACTCGATATCGGTGAGACGCGGGCCGTGGTTGAGGCCGTAGCACGTGTGATGACGGATCCGGTCTTCGGGGATGCCGCGCAAGGCGTGGTTCAGGGCGTTGACATGGATCGTTGCCGCCCGTACCCGCTCGTCGGGGGAGACGGCCGGGTCGCCAAGCGTGTCGATCAACCATGGGTCGTCGACCTGAAGAATCAACCCGGCGTCGACGATGCCGAGGTACTCCTCGCGCATTGCCTCGGCAACGGCGAACAGGTACTCCTCGTCGTCCTTGTAGAACTCGTTGCGACCGAAGCCCGATGGACCGGCCGACGGCATGAAGGCGTCGAGGATCTCTTTGCCCTCACAGGCGGCCTTCAAGTTGGCGATGTCGGTGGCGAGCAGTTCCTGGCCGGCGTAGCTGATCGGGCCGACGCACTTGATCCGACGCAGCGGGCTGACCGCCGAGGAGTACTTCTTCATGTAGCCCTCGTAGTACTCGGGGAACATGTCGACCTCGGCCTGCCAAGTGGGGGCCATCCGCGCCGGGGCATCGTCGAGCTCGTACCCGGCGAGGCGATCCTTGACGTAGCCAAGGAAGCTGACCTTGCTCATCTCGCCGTCGGCGACGACATCGATGCCACATTCGACCTGCTTTGCGATCAGATCCTTGACAGCATTAGCGATCTCACGATCGAGCGCCTCGGCGTCGTACGGGCGAAAGTTCTCCCGCTCCTTGAGGATGTCGAGGAGGGCCACCGGGCGCCCAAGGCTGCCCACGTGGGTGGTGATGATCCGATCAGTGCTTCTCTGCATCCCGCGACAGTACGCGCAATCGTCGGACGCATCCCAACGCCCGTTCGCCCCACACGAACATCTGGCTCCCGTCGCGTTCTCGTGAGGTTGTGTCCGGTCCAAGCGGGCACCACCTCACGAGAACTCACAACCCACCTATTCCCGCCGTTCCCAGCGCGCATGCTTGACTGGGGCGATGTCTGACGCCGAGCATCCGCGACCGGCCGTCCTTACCGATGAGCTGAAGGCGCAGCTCAACTCGGTGTCGACGGCAACCCTCACCAGCCTGTTACAGCGCAAGGGCATCCGGTCGACCTTTCTGACCGGACTCAAGCCGATCAAGGGCGGCCAGCGGATGCTGGGTTACGCCCACACGCTGCGCTATGTGCCGCTGCGCGAAGACGTCAACCCGGCGCTGATGGCCCCCGGCGTGAACGCCCAGCGCCGAGCCATCGAGTCGATGCAACCCGACGAGGTGCTGATCATGGAGGCCGGCAACCAGCCCGGGGCGGGAACGTTCGGCGACATTTTCGCCCTGCGTTCGCTCCGACTGGGTGCCACCGGCATCATCACCGACGGCGCCGTGCGCGATACCCCGGCTGTCGCCGAGATGGACATTCCCGTCTACCACTTCGCCTCACACGCGGCGACGTTCGGTCGGCTACATATGCCGCTCGACCACCAGATTCCGATCTCTTGCGCCGGGGTGACCGTGTTCCCCGGAGACATCATCGTCGGCGACGCCGAGGGGGCCTGCGTGATCCCGCCGTCGCTGGTCGTCGAGATCGCCGCGGCCGCGGTGATCATGGAATCGGAAGAGGCGTGGGCCCTTGAACGGGTCGACGCCGGTGAGAGCAGCGTCGGGGTGTTCCCGATCGCCAAGGATCGCCGCCCGGAATACGAGGCCTGGCTCGCCGCTCGCACCGCAGAAGGGAAGTCCTGATCATGGCCCGTGAATCGATTGAGGTCGAGAGCTTCAAGCACGTCAACCCGATTCCCTCCGCGTCGAAGATCGGCCCCTTGCTGGTCTCGTCGGTGATCGCCGGGCGTCAGCCCCCAGGCCAGGCCGCTCCGACCACCCCCGAGGAGCAGTACGCCCACTGCTTCCACCACATCGGCGAGATGCTCCGCGCGGCCGGTGGCGATTGGCAACACGTCGCCCGCATCACGTTCTACGTGCCCGATCTGTCGTATCGCGATGCGTGCAACCCGATCTGGGTCGAACACTTCCCCGACCCGGCCTCGCGCCCGGCCCGCCACACTCAGATCTCGACGGGCGGTCACTCGATGATCACCTGCGAGTTCATCGCCTACATCGAAGGCTGAGGCCGACCGACATGGCCATCCAGTCACTCCGCCCGAAGTGGGCAGCAGGGGAAACCACGATCGGCGCGTGGCTGACGTATCGCGAGCCGCTACTGGCCGAGATCGCCGCCACGTCGGGCTACGACTACGTCTGCATCGATATGCAGCACGGCCTGCAAGACATCGACATGACCACCAACATGTTGTTCGCCGTCGCCCGCACCCCGGCCGTCGCGATGGTCCGCGTGCCGTGGAATGAACCCGGCGTCATCGGCCGGGCGCTCGACGCGGGCGCATTGGCCATCGTGATCCCGATGGTCAACTCGGCCGAAGAGGCCGCCCGGGCCGTCGCCGCCTGCCGCTACGCCCCCGACGGTATGCGCAGCTTCGGACCGTCGGTTCCCAACAACCGTTACGGCCCGACGTACCCGAAGGAAGCCAACGGGGTCGTGGCCTGCATCCCGATGATCGAGACCCGGGAAGCCATCGAGCGGGTCGACGAGATCGTCTCGGTGCCCGGAGTCGATGCGGTCTACATCGGCCCGGCCGACCTGTCGATCTCGCTGGGGTTGCCCCCGGGCATGGTCGGCCTTTTCCACTTCCAGCTGCTCTACAACGTCCTCGAGAACATCCACTTCATCTACGACGAGGGAGAGC
>JANNNL010000151.1:0-8920 GCA_031398525.1 Actinomycetes bacterium
CCCCGAAGTCCGAACCAGTGGGACCGACGACGAGCGTACGGAGTTGCGCGCCGCCCGCGAGGCCGGCGACCTCTCGTTCGTCACCCGCCAACTCGTCAGTCAACCGCCATACCGGGGCGACGATGGGGCCACGCGGGTTACCCCGCAGACCCTCGCCTTCTCGCACAAAATGGGTATCGCGGTGCTGACCTGGGTCGTCAACGATCCGAATGACATGTCCGATCTGGTCGAGATGGGCGTCGACGGCATCTACACGAGCCGCCCGGACGTCCTGCTCAAGGTCATCGCGGATCGCGGCTGACCGCCGGTCAGGCGATGGCTACTCGCCCGTGACGCCGTCGATCCGCTCACGCAGCAGGTCCGCGTGACCATTGTGTCGGGCGTACTCCTCGATCATGTGGATCAGTATCCACCGCAAGGAAAAGGCCCCGTGACGGTGTGGCCCAGCGCCAAACTGCTCCAAATGGGGCATCGCTTCTACAACCCGGCGCGCCTCAACGCATTCACGCTGGTAGATCGCAAAGTCGGCGTCAACCGTCTCGGGCGTGACATTGTCGAAATCGCCATCAGGGTCGGCGTCGGTGTAATAGATGCCGCCCGGGTCAGCACGGCCCTCGTAGTGGACCTGGAACCAGTTTCGCTCGACCTCGGCCATGTGCCGCACCAGGCCGATGAGGGTCAACGTCGACGGCATGCACGACCGCTGGCAGAGCTGTTCGGCCGACAACCCGGCGCACTTCTGGAGCAGCGTGGCCCGGTGGTAGTCGAGCCACGCGAGCAGCATCTCCAACTCGGGGGCCGAGTTGGGCGGATCCGTGCGCTCGATGACGTCCATGGCTACAAGCCAAGCACACGCTGCGCGTTTCCACGGAGGAATTTCGGCCACACCTCGTCTTTGAACGGCACGTTGGGCATGTCACCCATGATCCGGTCGAGTGAGAGGCCCATTGGGAAGTAGCCGGCGTACATGATCTTGTCGGCCCCACGGGAGTTGGCGTAGTTAATGATGTCGACCGGGTAGTGCTTCGGGGCGAACGCCGAGGTCGAGTAGTACAGGTTCGGCCACTTCAGCATCAGCTTGACCATCAGCGCCGTCCACGGCTCACAACCGTGACGCGAGATGTAGACGAGTTCGGGGAAGTCGTACATCACCTCGTCAATCAGTTCGACGTGCTGACAGGCCATCTTGAGCCGCGGCCCGGGCACACCGGTGCAGACCATCACGGGAATGCCCAGCTCAACGCATTTGGCGTAGATCGGGTACATCTTCTTGTCGTTGATCGGCACCTGCGGAAACATGCCGGCGGGAAACATGCCGACGGCCTTGATGCCGTACAACTCGTAGTCCTTGACGATCTGGCGAACGGCGTTCATTCCGTCGTTGGCATCGGCGTGCCCAGACGGAATGAACCGGTCGGGATGGGCTTGGAGCGCCCGGGGTCCGTGCCCATCCTCGCCGCCAACGCCGATCAGACCCCGCTCGATACTGTGCTTGTCCATCTCGTTGAGGGTGAACCCGACCGGGTCGGACTTGTCGATCCGCTTGTCGGGCACGTCCTTGAACATGTATTCGACGGGGAACTCGAAGCCTTCCTTCGACTCCTTGTCCTTGGTTTGCTTGGTGATGAACGCGTACTGCGCGGCCATATCAGCGGCCGGAAACCCGATCATCAGGTCGATGATGCCGACACCGGTGGGCATGGTCATGGTGTTGCTCCTATTTCGCGACGGACGTGAAGTCAGTGAAGCCGGACGGATCGTGGCGGCCGACCGACGAGTGCTCGAACAGGCCGAACCCGACGTCGCCGTCGACGGTGGCGCGAGCCACATGATCGATCGTGGCGAACGGCACCATTGCTTGGTTGCGAGGGTCGGTGAGGTCGTGCTCTACCCGCTCGATGTAGTTGCGGCCCTTCCACATGCCGTGGTTCCACGACGGGTCGTTGCCATACCCGGGGCCGAGGTTGAGTGCCACGTGGTTGAGACATTCGACCTCCATCGTGACGCTCGTCGAGCCGCGGCCAGACATGTGCAGCGTCGCGCCGGTAGGCATGCGCGTGCCCGGCCGGTAGCGGATATCGACATCTGGCCAACCGAGCTGCTCGGCCTTTCTACCGGTGTGACCTGGCCATACCCGCTTCGCCTCGTTCATCACTCGTGTGCCATCGGGCTCGTCCTGGCAGATGAGGATGATCCCATAGTCGTCGAACCTCATGGGCACGTAGAGCCACCAGAATCCGAAGTTCGGGTCACGCTCGGCCTCCCACCGGCCCGGTGGCGTCGGCTCTCCAACCGGACGAATCCCCCATGAGCGGTCGCGGGTACCGACCCACGTGTCGGGGCTCACCGCGATCGTGTCGCCGTCGAGTCGAATCTCGCCTTCCCATGTTCCAACCTGGGCAAATCGCTGGGCGTCGAGCATCAACGCGTTTCCCTTGCGGATCACGTGTGGCGGCTCCTCCAGCACGGGAAACGAGCCACGCCAGGTGAGATCAAAGGCCAAACCCTGCTCGTCGGAATCGCAGACCACACGAATCACGTTGAGCGGCTCGATCACCTCGATGCGATACGGGCCGACCTGTTGACTCATCCGGTCATCCGACAGTGCGTCGCTGATCCTCACGGTGATATGCCGGTCGCCACGGCGGATGGTCGCGTAGGCGTCCATCGTGCCAAGGTTGTTGTAGACCCCCAGCCCGGTGATCAGGAAGATCTCCCCGGTGCGGTCGTGACCGTTGAAATAGCAGCGGTCGTAGAAGTTGCGGTCGCTGTGCACCGAGTACGCCATCGACAACGGCGCCTGGTGAACCGGGTATTCGTCGAGCGGAATGATCATCACCCACTCTCCCCGATCGGCTCACCGCCGGACGGATCGGAGCTCAGCCGACGAGCAGCTTGACCTCGACGAAACCGCTTGATCGGGCCGCCATCGCGGTGTCGAAGGTGACCAATGTCGCGTCAAGTTGATGCGCCGCGGCCGCGATCCAGGCATCATTGCCACGCAACTTGGCCCGTCGCGCCGCGCAGTACGCATCGAGACCCGATCGATCCATCGGGTGCTGCCGGAACAGTGCCGCCTTGCGCACGGTACGTCGTCGCTGCGTCGCGATCAGCTCCGTGGAGGCCATCGCCTGACCGACTCGAAGCTCGGCGACCGTGGCGAAACTGATCATCGGTCGCTCACCCGATTCGACAATCAGGTCCGAGAGTTCCGCGTGCTTGCGTTCCACGAGGGCGACTACGGCGGACGTGTCGAGCAACAGCATCACGCCCAGGCGGTTTCGATGCGACGGTCATCGGTTTCGTCGCCGTTGCCGTCTTCGCGCAGCAGTTCGTCAAGCCATCCGGTGTCGTGGGCCTGATCGGTGACCTGGCGCAGCCAGTCCTGGATGTCGGGCTCATGCGCAATCGGCATGATCCGGGCGATCGGCACGCCGTGACGGGTCAGGACGACGTCTTCGCCGCGTTCGACCGCATCGATCACACCCGTCGTGTGATTGCGAAGTTCCCGGACGCCGACTTCCATGTAGTTACTGTAGCACATATTGCGCTACGAGCGCACGTTCACCGGTTCGTCACCGGCAACCTCTCACACGAAAGCAAAGGGCCCGAGAATCACACGGCTCCTGCACCGCCGCACGACGCAAACCTCGAACACAGGACACCCTGCGATGGCAGATCAACTTCACGCAACCGTGCTCCGACTCGCGATGCAGACAGCAGAGCAGCGATTCCCGGGGCAGATACACCTGTCGTACGTAATCGGGATCGGACTGCTCTCACTGCTGTTCTGGTGGGATTGCGAAGGCCCAATGCGGACTGGGGATGTCTTGTGAGCTGCCTCTCCGTCTTGGCTGCGGGTCTGGTACTGGCGGACGGTGAGTCGGTCCCGGTCACTGCGTTCCGGGGCGTCGAGGTCGGGCGGTCGTGACGACAGCTTCGCCCCGTCGCTCGCCTTCCTCAGGTCGCTGTAGGCAAGGCTCAGCAATCGATGGCGTGACGCAGAGCGGTACACAACTCTGCCATCTTCAGCCCCGACAGCACTGCGGACCGTTCGATGAACGCCCAACGGGGGATGTTCTCGACGTTGTCGGCTGACGCAACGCACTCGCGGTCGATCCCATCGTCCGGCCCCAAGGCGACCTCGGTTGGGATACCTCGAATTGTCCGGGTGAGCGGTATGGCGATCACCCGATTGACCACGCCGAGGGCTGCGTCACGGCTGAACACAACGTACGGACGACGTTTCTGCTCGGGAAGTTCCACCCACCAAACCTCGCCTCGAGTCACCAACCACCGTCCTCATCGTCGAGCGATCGGGCGACAATCGTTGCGGCGATCGCGTGCGCCTGTTCGATCGACCCCCACTCGTCGATCTCTGCGGCAGGGATGCGCTGGTACCCCTCGACAATTGCTCGGTCGATGCGGGCCGACCTTCGACGCTGAACGAACTCCTCGATCGCCCGCCGCAGGGCCTCTGAACGGTTCTCGAACTCGTCACTTTCGACGGTCGCGTCAAGCTCAACCACTAGTTCTTCAGATATTCGAAGTGCTATCTGAACTGTCATGCGGAAATGATATCACTTCCCGCCAACGGGTCAGGCAGGTCGGAGGGTGTTGAGTTCGGCGACGTTGTCGTGGAGGATGCGCTTGCGATCGGTGTCGTCAAACATCTTCAGTTCGTTGACGTAGTCGAGCGGGTGGGGCATCGCCTCGATGTGGGGCCAGTCGGAACCGAAAATGACCCGGTCAGCGCCCATGTACTCGACGATTTCCTCCACGCTGTCCTCCCAGAACGGATTGATCCACACGCAACGCTTGAACGTCTCGATCGGATCCTCGGTGAAGTAGCCGGGCACCTTGCGCGCCGACGACGTGAACTTGCGGAACATGTCACCGAGGAACTCCGCCCCATTCTCGACCGAGGCGATCCGCAGATTCGGGAAGCGGTCGAACAACTTGTCGAAAATCAGCGAGGCAAGATAGTCGTAGATCGCCCGCTCCATGTTGAGCGACTTGATCGACGGCTTGTACGCCGCCCCCGAGAACTGCGCCGAGAATCCGTCGACCGCATACCCGTTGGAGCCGTAGCCCGAATCACCGGCGTGGACGACGATGGTGATCCCAGCCTCGTTGGCCCGGGCCCAGAACGGGTCGAAGTAGGTGTGGCCCGGAGGCATCTGGCCGTGCTTCGTCGTTGGCGCCGCGGCGCGGGTGACGACGGTGGTCGCTCCGTTGGCGAGGGCGAACTCCAACTCGGTGACCGCGGCGTCGACGTCGGCCAGGGGGATGTAGGGGGCAGCGAAAATGCGGTTCTCGTAGGCGAAGCCCCAGTCCTCGTTGAGCCACTGGTTGAAGGCTCGGAACATCATCCCAACGCCCTCGGGGTCGTGCTTGAGCACTTCCTCATAGAGCATGCCGAGGGTGGGGAAGAGCCAGATCTGGCTGACCCCCTGGGCGTCCATCGTCGTCAGTCGGGCGTCATGGTCGCGGTACGCGGGGTCGATCGGCGACGGGGTACCCAACAGTTCGTGCGGATACTTGCCATTCGGGTTGCCGCGGAAGTATTCCGATAACGCACCGGCCGGGCTGATCGGGTTGAACGTCGGGTTGGTCACGGCCATATTGACCTTGCCGCCGATCACGTGGCGTTGACGTCCGTTGATCTCGGCCCACTGGATGACCCGGCCTCCCAACCGGGGGTCGAGGTACCGGGTGAAGGCGTCGATCGCCTCGTAGTAGTGGTTGTCGCCGTCAAAGACGGGATGATCGAGTTCCATCAGACCTCCTGAGTGCTCCTGTCTATCTTGCCCCGTCGAGCGACAGTCCGTCGTCCCGGAGTGCAGGACGCGCGAATCATCAATCCCGAGTTGGAATCGGCTCCATCATCGCCGCAGCGATGGCCACCACGGCGGCGGCGGCCATGGACAAGCCATGGTCACGAATCTGGCCCCCGACAAACAGCCCGGCAATTGGCATCTGCCGTTCAGGATCGGCCACGGCATGGCGCGCCGTGGTGCCCTCGAGCGTGTTGATCATCAGCCGGATGAACGTCTTGGTTCCGCCGCTCACCGAGGGCCGCATCTGGAACCCGGTCGACGTCATCACCGTGTCAGCGATCGCCGCGAATCTCTCGACCTGCTCGCGATCGTCGCGGGTGATCACATCGGTCAACTTCGCCCGGATGGGGGAATCTTCCTCGGTGCCGCTCATCACCCACAGCCGCCCAGCGATGGATAGCAGATAGACGCGAGTCTTGATCAGGCGCGAATCAAGTACATCGACCAGGTCGGCCAACGTAACTACCGCCCGGTCCCAGTCGCCAAACGATGCCGGCGACTGAGCGGCAATCATCGCCGCGGCGGCGGCCTCAACCTGCTCGTCGGCGACCTGCAGGATCAGTCGCTCAATCACGTGGGTCAGGACGTCGATGTTGAAATCGTCCCGGGTCGGCCACAATCGAAACGCCGCTGCTCGACTCACACCCGCCGCTCGGACGATGTCCTCAAAGACCAGATGAGCGATCGAAAGGCTAAACCCTCGAGCGCGGACCTCGTTGGCCACAACGGAGAACATCCGCTCATGGACGACATCGTCGGACAAGATGGGTTTACGGCCACGCTTACGCGGACCATCAGTGGCACCTGCACCGATCGTCATTGCGGACATACTCGCAGCCACCACACCCGCCGCCCGAGTCGGGTGGCCCTTTTCAAGGAAACACGCAACTCCTGGATTTCGGACGCGAGCTGGGCTTTAGCCAACGGCAGGAGGCGGCAGCATGCCCTTCTGAGAGATCGCCATCATCTGGCGCAGGGTGGTGTCCATGCCCTCGGTGCTCCCGTCGAGAAAGATGACATTGCCGGTGCCCTCGGCCGCGAAATGGCGGAGGGCCTCGACCCACATGGCGAACAGAATGAACGTCGGATCGAGGCGGGCTTCGTTCATTTTTTCAGCCGCGACCGCCATACCGGTGGCAACCTCCTCGCGGAACAGGGCGACACCCTGGCCCCGCAGCTGGGCAGCTTCCTTCTCGGCCTGCGCGGAGATACGGATCGAGGCGCCCTCAGCCTCGGCTTCCTTCGTCTTGCGGATCAACAGCGCGTTGCCCTCGTTGGTGGCCGCGATCATCAGGTTGTTCGATGCCACAACCTGGGCCATCGAGTTGGTGATGACCTGGTCGAAGGTGATGTCGTTGACCTGGATGTCGAGGAGGTGGTAGCCCCACTCCTCCAACTGGGCATCGAGCTGGTCCTTGACATGGGCGATGATCTCGGAACGCAGAGCGAGAATCTCGGCCTGCTTGAGCGTCGCCACATATGAGCGGACGGTGCCCTCTACCGAGCGGACAAGTGCCTGCATGAAGGCCTGGGCGTTGACGAACTTGAAGGCGACGTTCTTGATCGTCTCCTCGGCCTGGTCGAAGACCGAGTACAACACCATCGCCGTGAAGTAGACGTTGGCCTGGTCGGCGGTGATCGCCTGGACCTGCAGTTCGAGCGCCCGGTTCTGAATCGAGATGCGATCGTGGACCTTCTCGATGATCGGAATCCGGAAGTTGAGGCCCGGCGGGAGCACCCGTCGGTATTTTCCGAACATCGTGACCACGCCACAGGTCCCCTGCTGGATCGTCACCAGCGAGAACAGTCCGAGTAGAACTACGAGAGCGACGATCACCAATCCAGCGAGTGCGGCGGGGTTCATCAAGTTCCTTCCAAAGAGGTACGCGGGATCGTACCCGTGTCGAGAGACCCAGCGAACCGGCCTACGTACAATCGTCGATGCTTCCACCCCAACAGGTCAACAACGGCCGGCTCGATGACCCGGGCCGGGAGGGCAGCCCGCAGACACGGCAACCTTGAGCAAGGTTGCCGTGATCATCGCCGACGTCGCCATTGTGGTGGTCGGATACACCCGCCGTGACGATGGCGAATGCATCGATGACGCCGGGACAGCGGCGCTGATGGCAACCCATTCTCCGGCGATGACCGACGAGGAGCGGGCCGCGATCGACGCTGCACTGTCCACTGCGCTTCCCCCATCGAGATTCCAACGGCGATGACGCGCTGCACCCCGGCGGCGTCGATGACGCTGCGCAGTTTGACCACGGCTTCGCCCCAGGCGGCGACCGTTGAGCCCGGAGCGGCCACCAACTTCGCGGTCGACGTCGACCTCAACGAACTTGCCATTCGACTCGACGGAGCATGGTATGTCGAACCCGGTGCCTACTCCCTGTGGATCGCCCGCGACAACGAGGACCCAGCCGCGACACCGAGCTGGCGATCATCGTCGAGTATCTCTCAGCCGGCCCGGAGTGCGCTCCTCAGGCGAGCGACTCGACCTCCGAGACGTGCAATGCCCGAACGAACTTGGGCTGCCCCGCGAAAAGTTCCGCTCGCTCCGGCGAAGCCCCATAGATCGCTTCGGCTGGGCCGAATGCGTCGTCGCGTTCGACGATCCAGGTGAACTCGCTGTTCACCCGGTCGAGATACGCCGACACGAGCCGAAACCCGAAGTCGGCCCGAACCGGCGTCAGCTGCTCAAAGAAGGCCAGCCACTCATCAACAAGCGCGGGATCAAGTTCGTAGCGACGCATCTGCAACGGCATCCCAACACCGTAGGCCGAGCCGGCCTACCAGCGGGTCACGGCTGTCATGCGACCACCTACGGCAACGCACAGAGTGGCCCAAGCGACCTCAATCCGATGGCAGTCCGGTGATCCTTCGCGCTGCATCAGGGCCGTTCCCGAGCGGTGGGTCGACGGCGATCAGCGGGTTAGGGCGCTCGGGTTATGTGCGGTCGGCGATCGATTGAGGCGGGAGCGTTCGGCCCGGTCGCCGAAACGCGTCGGTCGCTCGACGATGTCTTGAGTTCCTGACCTCAGTGCGTGACCGCCGAGCGATGAAATCAGGCTTCGACC
>JANNNL010000041.1:0-3772 GCA_031398525.1 Actinomycetes bacterium
ACCTCAGCCGGGGCACCCACATCTTCCCGCCTGAGGCATCTCGGCGGTTGATCGTCGACACGATCGCCTGGTGCGCCGAGCACGCTCCCAAGTGGAACCCGGTCAACATCTGCTCGTACCACCTGCAAGAGGCCGGGGCGACCCCCGTACAAGAGATCGCCTATTCGATGGCCAACGCCATCGATCTACTCGACGCGGTGCGCGACTCGGGGCAAGTGACCGAGGCCGCCTTCGGACGGGTGTTCGGCTCGATCTCGTTCTTCGTCAATGCGGGCATCCGCTTCGTCGAGGAGATCTGCAAGCTGCGGGCGATGGCCGAAATCTGGGCCAGAATCGGTAGCGAACGATACGGAGTGACCGACGAGCGGTCGCTGCGGTTCCGCTACGGCGTGCAGGTCAATTCGTTGGGGCTGACCGAACAACAGCCGGAGAACAACGTCCAGCGGATTGTCTTGGAGATGCTGGCGGACACCATGTCGAAGCGCGCCCGGGCGCGCAGCGTGCAGCTGCCAGCTTGGAACGAGGCGCTGGGCCTAACCCGGCCGTGGGACCAGCAATGGTCGCTGCGGATGCAGCAGGTACTCGCCTTCGAGAGCGACATCCTCGAGTACGACGACATCTTCGACGGCTCCACGGTCATCGAAGCGGCGACGGCTGTGTTGCGCGATGCCGCCTGGGCTGAGATGGACGACGTCGCTGAACTCGGCGGGGCCTTCACGGCCGTCGGCGAGCTGAAGGGTCGCTTGGTGCGCTCGATGGCCGACCGCACCCGGCGCATCGAAGCGGGCGATCTGGTGGTCGTCGGGGTCAACCGGTTTGTCGAGACGGCCGAGTCGCCGCTTGTCGGGGACGGCAGCATTCTGCGAGTTGACGAAGCAGTCGGGGATGAGGCAGTCGCCGACCTGGCCGCGTGGCGCGCCAGCCGTGATGCCGGCGCGGTGCTGGCGGCGCTCGACGACCTCCGGGCTGCCGCGACGGGCTCGACGAATGTGATGCCCGCCACCATTGCCCTCGTGCGGGCCGGGGGCACCACGGGGGAGTGGGCCGGCGCGCTACGCGAAGTGTTCGGTGAGTACCGCGCTCCAACGGGCGTGGCCGCGGCCAGCGGGCGGCGGCATGGTGAGCTCGCCGCCGTCGTCGAGCGAGTCAGAGCGCTGCCGGGCGGCCCACCGCGCTTGTTGGTGGCCAAGCCCGGTCTCGATGGTCATTCCAATGGGGCCGAGCAGATTGCCGTCGCGGCCCGAGATGCCGGCATGGAGGTCATCTACTCGGGTATTCGGCTGACGCCGGAGCAGATCGTCGCCTCCGCCCGTGACGAAGACCCCGACGTGATCGGCCTGTCCATCCTCTCGGGCAGCCACCTGGCGCTGGTCGTACCGCTGGTGGCCGACCTGCGGGCGGCCGGGGTCGATGCCCCGGTGGTCGTCGGCGGCATCATCCCCGAGGAAGACCGGTCGGTGCTGATGGCCGCAGGTGTTGCCGGGGTCTACACCCCGAAAGACTTTGATCTCGCCCGAATCATGGGTGACATCGTCGGCTGGTGCGTGACTCATCGCGACGGGTCGCAGTCTTCCGGCTGATCGGGCTACCACCCGCGCTGACGGGCCGCGGCGACGACGCGCCCCGGGCGGCTCGGACTGACGAGCAGCCGGTCGCCCGACACGGTCTCACTCGATGCGCGGCGTGTCGTGCCCTTGCGCGCTACCGCGGTTGGTTGGCGAATGCTGATCTCGACGGCAGGGCCGAGGGCGTTGGCGGTGAGATCGACGGCGGTCGTGTCGGCAGGAGCAAGATTGACGATCTCCACATCGCCGGCGGACACCATGACCGTTTCGGCAAGTGGCACGTGATCGTGTACGACCAACCCGGCTGGAACGAACACCAGCCAGCGACGACCGAGCTCGTGAAATCGAGGAGCAAGCACCCACACCATTCCGAGTCCGACGAGCACGACGAGCCCGCCAACGACGCGATGGCCGCCGGCGACCAACGGTGGGCCGACGAGTAGCGGGCCAAGGGCGACGGCCCAGAGCACCTGAATCGGCCCGAGGAGGAGGGCACCGGGAGGGCGAAGCGGGAATCGTTGTTCGTGGCCGTAGGCCGACGACTGGATGAAGTGTTGGCCGACATCGGCGCTGAGTGCGACCACCGCGGCGACAACGCCCAGGACAACCGAGATGACGCCCGGGGCGGTGTCGGCCCCGGCGATGAGCCCGGCAATCCCAGCGATCGGCGCGGCCGGGACCGTCAGGCGGACGATGGTCAGGGTCATCACGCTCGGTACCAGCATCGCCACCAAGGCCCCGAACCAGATCGCTGTTATCCACGTTGTGAGGACCAATCGCACCTGGTCAGTGCGGTTCTCCAGCGCCCCGGCCGATGCGGCTGATCCAACGACACCGAGAGCAATCCAGACCAACCGCAACATCCAGACCGCTTGTTTCCCCGTCCCCGGCTCGATGGGCGAAGGGGCTGGGCGTGGAGGCATTCCGCAAGATTTGCCGAACTCACCCCTCAGTCGCCAACGTAGGGGTGGAATTCACACGGGGACGGCCACGACGGGAGGGGGAAGCGATGACGCAATTGCACCCCGGCGCGGTGACCGGAGTGGGCAGCTTGCCTCATCGCGACGCGCGCGATGCCGCCGAGTTTTCGCTGGCGATGGCGCCCGAGTTGCCGTTCGTCCCGACCCTGCCTCGCCGATCGCCCGCCGAGAACATGATCGCCCAGGCGGTCAGCGGCATTCGTGGCGTCGATTTCGGCCAGTATGGCAGCCTGTCGGTCGATGTGCGGCGGATCGATCCGTTGGCCCCGGTCGTGACCGATCTCGAACACGATGCGTACCTCGGACTGCGGTCGTTCGTCGAGGTGGCCGCCGGTCGGGTTTCGGCGGTCAAGTGGCAGTTCGTCGGTCCGATCTCCCTGGGCGTGGCGCTGATGCGAGCGGGTGTGCCGGCGAGCCCGGCGTTCGCCGTGGCGGTGCGCGCGGTGCGCGAGCACGTGCAGGTCATTCATCGGTACCTTGCCGACGCGCTTCCTGGCTGTGAACAGGTGGTCGTGCTGGACGAGCCATCGTTCCCCGACGTGATGGACGACGGATTCCCGATTCCCCCTGACGCAGCAATCGACCTGCTGTCTGGAGCCTTAGCGGTGGTCGAGCCGATGACCCTGGCCGGGGTTCACTGTTGTGGCGATGCCGACTGGGCTGGAATCATCGCCGCCGGTCCCGAGCTGCTGTCGCTGCCGGTGCGGCGCGACCTGTTGGGGGTCGCCGGCTACCTGGCCCGATTCCTCGATCGCGGCGGCATCATCATTTGGGGCGCAGTGCCAACCGACGGTCCGATCTTCCACAGCCCGCAGCGCCACTGGCGAGAACTCACTGCGCTGTGGGAGGGCCTGGTCGAGGCCGGCTGCGACCGAGAGCGCTTGATCGGCCAAGCACTACTCAGCCCGGAGTGCGGCCTCAGCCTGCACGGCCAGTCGGTGGCCACCGGAGTGTTCAACGTCGTCGGCGAGCTGAGCCAGCGAGTACGCGACCGGTTGATGACTCACTCCGGCCTTGGCTAGTTCGGCTAGGTGGCTAGTTCGGCTAGTTCGATGGCGTTGACCGAGGAACCCATACGGTGGGCGGTCGCCCCCGGCCGCGAGGACGGCGGGCGAGTGAGGCATCGGCGGCATCGGCGGCATCGGCGGTCAGAAAGAGGCCCGAAGCGGCCAGCCGTCGGCTGAAGTTGGCATGGTCCAGGGGATGACCGGCGGCGGCCTCGGCGAT
>JANNNL010000079.1:0-3744 GCA_031398525.1 Actinomycetes bacterium
CGTGAACTCTCGATCTTGGCGGCCGCTCTGAACGACGCCATCGACGTCACCGCCCCCAAAGGGCGAGTCGCGGTATTGGCATATCACTCCGGTGAAGATCGCATCGTCAAGTCGGTGTTCATGAACGCCGTGACCGGGGGCTGCACGTGCCCGCCGCAATTGCCCTGCGTGTGCAGCGCCGTGCGAACGGTCCGCTTGGTCAAGGCCCCTTCGAAGGCATCGCCGGCCGAGCAAGCGTTGAATCGACGGTCTGAGTCGGTGCGATTGCGCGTCGTTGAGAAGATCACTCCGGCCCGCGTCGGAGACCAGTGATGCACGCCGCCCAGCCCCAGCGCACGAAAACCCAGCTTCGCGATGACGTTCGCGAAGGCGCTCGGCGCGAAGCCGCATCGCGGCGCTCGACCCGAGCCGCGCTCGAAGCGGCCGAAGAGCGACCGAGTCTGCGGGTTGTCTCGCGCCCGCGTCGTCGAGTCCGCGCCGTTGCCGTGGTCTTCGGCATGACCTTCGCGGTCATGCTCGGTGTGACTGCCCTCGAGATCCGCCTAGCTCAACATCAACTCGAGATTGATCGTATTGAGCAGAGCGTCGAAGTCGCTCGTAACCGATTCACCGATCTTCGCAAAGCGAACGCCAGCCTGCGCTCTCCCGAGCGGTTGCTCGCCGAGGCGAAGGCCATGGGCATGGTGACGGGACGAGCGAAGGATTTTGCGACGGTATCCCCGGAGACGGCGACCATGGTGGTGCTGGCGGCTGGAAACATGTTGGGTGCTGACGAACCCCCCGAAGACCCGTTCGCCGACCACGAGCGGGTGAAGCGAGTGAACCAGGGAGCAGCACCATGAGGCGCGACGATCGACCTCCCGAGCCGTCGCCTCGCGGGCGCCGCAGCCACCAACGACCGGCTCGCCAAAACCCGGCCGGTCAGCGTGGCCGATCCGATCTCAACCTCGATCAGAGATCGAAGGTTATCGAACTCCGTCCGTATGAGCGTCGCGCTCCACGCGCGAACGAATCGTCGGTGCCGACGGCTGGGCCGCGCCCAGTGTCGCGCCGGCTCGGCCGCGTGGTGGCTCCCGTCCGCACCGGCGGTCGAGCGGCTCGAAAGACCGTGGCCTGGTTCCGGCGCGACGTCGCCGCCTCAACCCCGTCGCTGTGGAAGGCCGGACGTCCTCGACGTCGCCTGCTCAGCGTCTTCGCGGTGGTCACCGTGATCCTGCTCGGGCTGGTCACGCGGGTGGCGCTGTTGCAGACCGCCAGCGGGGCGACATACTCGGACTTTGGCGAGCAACAACGCACGAAGGACGCAGTGATCTCTGCTGATCGCGGCGTCATCTTTGACCGCGACGGCCAAGAACTGGTCATCTCCGTGCCAGCCACCACGCTCTTTGCCAATCCCAAGCTGATCGTCGATCCCGCGGCGACGGCGGCCTCGATCGCCAACGTGCTGCTCCTTTCGGCCGATCGACGCGACGCCCTCGCCCGTGACCTCGCCAAGCCCAAGAGTTTTGTCTATGTTGCGCGCGAGATTGACGACATCAAGGCGCAAGCGGTCCTCGCCCTCAAGCTCAAGGGCATCGGTGCCTACGACGAGCCGACGCGTATGTATCCCGCCGGCGATGTAGCCAAGAGCCTGCTCGGCCGCGTCAACGTCGATGGCCAGGGCACCGCCGGGCTTGAGAAGCAGTACGACTCGCTGCTCACCGGCGTCGACGGCTCCAAGGTACGTGAGATAGATGGCGAGGGCCGGTCGATCCCTACCGGCAAGCGAGTCCTCGAGCAGCCGGTCCCCGGCCAAGACCTCGTGCTGACGATCTCTCGCCCGCTGCAATACCAAGCCGAACAGGCGTTGATCGAGCAGGTGAAGCTGCTCGGAGCTCGTGGTGGGCAGGTCATCGTTGGGAACACCAAGACCGGCGAAATCTATGCCCTCGCCAATGTGCGCATCGACGAGGAGACCGGCGAGATCCGGGTGTCGTCCAAGAACATAGCGGTCACCGACGCCAACGAGCCCGGCTCCGTGGCCAAGGTCATCACCATCGCGGCGGCGATGAACGAGGGCACGATCACCACCGACAGCTACTTCCAGGTCCCCGGCTACCTCAACTTCGACGGTGGCGCATCCCGTGGCGGCATCACCCTCAAAGATGCTCATCCCCACGATCTCGAGGACATGAGCGTCGAGACCATTCTCGGCGTCTCGTCGAACATCGGCACATACAAGGTCATGCAGACGATCGGGGTCAACAAGCACGAGCAGTACCTGCGGTCGTTCGGTCTCGGAGCGCGCAGCGCACTCGGCTTCCCCGATGAGCAGAAGGGCATTGTGCACGGGGCGTCGACGCTGCGCGGCACCGAAGCCGTGACGGTGGCGTGGGGTCAAGGCGTTGCCTCGACCTCGGTGCAACTGTGGGCGGCGATCAACGTGATCGGCAACAAGGGCCGGCACGTCGAGCCGAAGCTCGTCAAGTCGATCATCGACGCCAAGGGAACGATTATCAACACGCCGCCATCGGCGACTCGTGAGGTCGTGTCGGAATCGGTGGCCAAAGACATGACCCGGATCATGCAGACGGTGGTCTGCAAGGGCACCGGCAAGAAGGCCCAGGTGCCGGGGTGGGATGTGGCCGGCAAGACCGGTACGTCGTACAAGGCCCAGCCCAAGGGAGGCTACAAGGACGAGAACGGGCGCTTTGTCTACTTCGCCTCGTTCGTCGGGTTTTTTCCCGCCAATGACCCGCAGGTCACCGTGCTCGTGTCGATCGACGAACCGCCCGCAGGCGGTGACCGCTTCGGCGGCACGACCGCAGCTCCGGTGTTCACCGAGATCGCCCGAGCCGCCATCAACCAACTGCGAATCGCGCCGCCGGTGAGCGGCGGCTGTACCGGCTGAACGGCACGTGAACATGCCTCCCACGACGCTGAAGGCGGTGATGGCTCGCCTCGACTCCACTGCCGCGGTCACCGTGCGTGGTGACGAAGGCGTCCAGGTGCGCAGCATCACTCATGACTCGCGCGCCGTTGTCGTCGGCACCATCTTCGTGGCCCTACGCGGCGCAACCAGTGATGGCCACGGTTTCGCCCAGAACGCCGTTCGCTCCGGAGCAACGGTCGTGGTGTGTGAACATGCGCTGGGCGTCGACGCGACCGAGGTGATCGTCGATGACACCCGCGCCTTCGTCGGCCCGCTGAGCGCGGCCGTGTACGGTCACCCGAGTCGGGCGATGACGGTCGTTGGGGTCACCGGGACGAATGGCAAGACCACTACCACCCACATGCTGGCGGCGATTTTCGAAGCCGCGGGCATGCCCACCGGCATCATCGGGACGCTGTCGGGAGCACGTACGACCCCCGAAGCTCCCGAGTTGCAGGCTCGCCTGGCCGAGTTCGTCGAGACGGGGAAGCGGTCGGTAGCGATGGAGGTGTCGTCGCATGCCCTAGCCCTTCACCGCGTCGACGGATCCCACTTCGCTGCTGCGGTATTCACCAATCTCGGACGTGATCACCTCGACCTCCACGGCACCGAACAGCAGTATTTTGCGGCCAAGGCCCGGCTGTTCACGTCTGCGCTCTCCGAGCGGGGAGTGATCAACCTCGATGACGTTCACGGCCAGCTACTCTCCGACGCAACCGGCGAGGAGGTGCCCTCGGTCGGCTTCCGTCTCAGCGACGCCGTCGACCTGGAGGTGGGCCCGACGTCGCATCGCTACGTCTGGCGCAACCAGCCGATCTCGGTGCCGATCGGCT
>JANNNL010000083.1:0-7629 GCA_031398525.1 Actinomycetes bacterium
CTCACGTCCGTAGCCTGTCCAGCCGTCGCCGCCGAAAGGTACTGACGGGGAGATCACCCGGTAGGTATTGACGTAGACGATCCCCGCGTGCAAACGACGGGTCAACCGCATCGCGCGCCCGACATCACCGGTGAATACGCCCGCGGCGTACTGGTACGGGCTGTCGTTGGCGGACTGAATCACGTCGGCCTCGTCACTGAACCGGAACGCCGAAAGCACCGGACCGAACAGCTCATCGCGTGCCGCCGTGATCTCGTTAGAGGGGCAGTGGATCACCGTCGGTGCATACCACCAGCCATCTTGGAACTCCGGGGCGACCGGCGGCCGCCGACCACCGGTGATCACCGTCGCGCCCTCGGTCGCCGCCAGCGAGACTGCTCGCTCGACCTGCGCCAACTGCCCGGGGGTCGCTAGCGGTCCAATCTCACTGGTCGCCGCCACCGGGTCACCGACGACGATCGAATCGGCGCGGGCCGCCACCCGTTCGATCAGTTCATCGAAACAGCGTTCGTGGACGTAGACGCGGGTGCCAGCGACGCAACTCTGGCCCGCCGCACCAAAGTTGGCGGCGATGATGCCGTTGGTTGCCGAGTCCAGATCGGCATCATCGAACACGATGATCGGCGACTTGCCGCCGAGTTCGAGCGTGACGACCGCCAGATTCTCGGCCGAGTTGCGCACCACATGCCGGGCGGTCTCGTGGCCTCCAGTGAACGCAATCCGCGCCACCAGTGGGTGACTGGTCAGCGCCCGTCCGCACGTCTGGCCGTCGCCGGTGATCACGTTCAACACCCCGGGCGGCAGGCCGATTTCCTCGGCCAGGCGGGCCAGTTCAAGCAGTGCCGCCGGTCCATGTTCCGAGGCCTTGAGCACCACGGCGTTGCCGCAGGCCAGCGCGGGGCCGACCTTGACGGCCGAGAGCAGCAACTGGTTGTTCCATGGGATTACCCCGGCGACGACGCCGATCGGCTCGCGTAGGGTGAACGCCATCAGATCGGGCTTGTCGGTGGCGAAGGTCGACCCCTGAAGTTGGCCGGTCGCCGATGCGAAGAAGTCGTAGTACTCGGCGATATAGGCGGTGGTCGCCCGGGTCTCACGCAGCAGCTTGCCGGTGTCGCGGGTCTCGACGACAGCCACCCGCTCGGCCTGCTCGGCGAGCACGACCCCGAGCCGCCGGATCAGCTTCGCCCGCTGCGGCGGAGTCATCGACGCCCACGGCCCGTCGTACATCGCCCGGTGGGCGGCACGCACCGCCCGATCGACATCAGCAGCAGTCGCCGCCGGAAAAGTTGCCCACTCCCGACCGGTCGCCGGGTTGGTCGATGCCATCGTCTGCTCGTCGCCGGCCGCGCACCATTCCCCGTCGATGTACATCGACAGGCGTTCAAGAACGACGGGGCTCATGAGCCGGCGCCGGGCGGACGCAGGTTCTCAACGAACCCCTGCCCCGCCCACGGGTTGGGCAGGACGGCGGCCACACCGACCATACGCACGGGCCCGCCCGGCCGTCCATCGATATGGATGTCTTCGACGTAGCGAACCAGTTTACGAATGTGCAGCGTGCCAATGGTGTCCATCGTCGCCATCCTCGCACAGCCGGTCTCGACCCGACCCGGCCACTCCGACCGCTAGCGGCCACGACGCCGAAGCCCTGAGCGAGTAAAACGGAAGAGCCATGAACATCGATGAGATCACCGCCGACTTGCATGCCGAAGTCCAACGCACGGCCGCCGAGACCCATTGCCCGTCAATCGTGTGGGGCGTTGCCCACCACGGCGTGATCACCCACCACGGCATCGCCCGAGGCGCCGACGTGGCGGGTGACGAGTTCGACGGTGACGAACGAACCCGCGTTTACCGGATTGCCTCGATGACAAAAAGTTTCACGGCCGCCACCGTCCTTGCGCTGCGCGACGACGGGCTCCTGCGGCTCGACGACCCCATCGTCGCGCTCGCCCCCGAGCTCGCGGTCATACGCCATCCAGCCCCGGACGCGCCCCAGATCACCGTCAGGCATCTGTTGTCGATGAATGCGGGACTGGCCACCGACGACGCCTGGGCCGACCGCCACCTCGACTTCACCGACGCCCAACTCGACGACATCTACGCCCGCGGCGCAACGTTTGCGGTCGTCACGGGCACCGAATTCGAGTACTCGAACCTCGGCTACGCGATGCTCGGCCGGATCGTCCAACGGGTCACCGGGAAGCGTCCCCAAGACGTCACCTCCGAGCGCATCCTGCGTCCGCTCGGGCTCCTCGACACCACGTGGACGCCACCTTCGGACAAGTCATGGGCTCCGCCGTTTCGCGTCCAGGACGCGGTGAGTGTGGCCGAGCCACCGCCCCTCGGCGACGGAGGTCTCGCCCCGATGGGCGGGCTGTGGAGCAACCTCAACGACCTCGCAGCGTGGACGTATTGGCTGGGCGAGGCATTCTCCACGAACGACTTGGGTGACAAGGCGACGACCGTCGCACGAGCAACCCGGCGCGAGATGCAGACCACCCAGACCCACCGCTTCCTCGACCATCGATCGGCATCGGGACCCGATGGAGCGTCGGTGGCCAACAGCGAGAGCTACGGGTTCGGGCTCTGCGTCGATCACGACGACCGCCACGGGCTCGTCGTCCATCACACGGGGGGGCTGCCGGGCTACGGATCGAATATGCGCTGGCTCCCCCATCGAGGGCTGGCCGTCATTGCCCTCGCCAATGTGACGTACGCCAAGATGGAACCACTCACGTTGCGGCTTCTCGATCGCCTCGGCGATCTCGGCGCGATCCCGGATGCCGCGCCGGGTGCGTGGCCGGCGCTGGAACGAGCGGGGCGCGGCCTCGTCGACCTCCTCAACGGTTGGAACGACGAGCGGGCCAACGAGTTGTTCGCCGACAACGTCGACCTCGACGAGTCGTTCCAACGGCGCGCCGCCGCGGCCCGTCGACTGGTCGAGCTGCATGGAACCCTGGAGTACTCGGCGGTGCGCGCCAGTTGGGCAACGAGCGGCGTCGTCGTCGCTCAGGGCACCAACGGGTCTGCGGTCGAGATCGACATCGAACTCACGCCCCAGGTTCCCCCACTGGTCCAGCTGTACGCGCTGCGCCCGGACCACGCCTCCTGAGTGAGCGGTCACCTACCAAGTACAGTCACCGCATCTGCATCTGAGAGGTTTTTGTGACTGCTGAAGTTTCTGCGACCGAGGTTTCCGCCCCGGGCGATGGCCCCATTGGACGTACTCGGCCCGCCGTCGATTCGCTGCCCGCCTACCGACCCGGCAAAGCCGCATCGCAAGCCGAGGCGGAACACGGCATCACCAACGCGATCAAGCTGGCGTCGAACGAAAATCCGCTACCCCCAATCGCTTCGATCGTCGAAGCGGTGACACAGTCCGCAATGGGGGCGAATCGATATGCCGACCATCGGGCGTCGGACGTTCGCGACCGCCTGTCGATCGCGCTCGGTGTCGACGTCGCCGGCATCACTGTCGGTTGCGGGTCGGTTGGGCTGTTGCAGCAGATCGCTCTCACCTACATCGACCCGGGCGACGAGGTCATCTACCCGTGGCGATCGTTCGAGGTCTACCCCGTCTATACCCAATTGATGGGGGGCGTGGCGGTGCCGACACCGCTGACCGCCGAGCACGCCTTCGATCTCGATGCCGTCGCGGCGGCCGTCACCGACCGGACCAAGCTCGTGCTGCTGTCGACGCCGAACAACCCCACCGGCACTGCGCTCACCTGCGATCAGCTCAATGGGCTGATCGCCCGTATCCCCGAATCGGTGATCGTCGTGATCGACGAGGCCTACCGCGAGTTCCTTGATCCGTTGTTCGGCGACCCGGTGCACGAGGTGCTCCCCCACCACCGCAATGTGATCGTCACCCGCACGTTCTCCAAGGCCCATGGCCTCGCAGGTATCCGGGCCGGCTATGCCGTGGCCGATCCGGCGATCATCGGAGCTATCGACAAGACGCTGTTCCCCTTTGCCGTCAACGGCCTCGCTCAAGCCGCAGCGATTGCGGCAATCGACGCCCATGACGAGATCCAAGCGCGCGTCGACGTGATCGTTGCGGAGCGGTCACGAGTGATCGCGGCGCTCACCACGGACGGCTGGACGCTGCCCGATCAGCAGGCCAACTTTGTCTATCTTCCGCTCGGTGAACGAACCGACGCCATCTACCTGGCGATGGAAAAGCGTGGCGTGGTGACTCGCCCGTTCAGCGGTGAGGGCATCCGCGTGACAATCGGTTCGGTCGAGGAAAACGACCGCTTTCTGGCCACGCTCACCGCTGCCATGGCGGAGTAGCACCGACATGGTCGGCCCGATCGAGGTTCGCGAACACCGAACCGACGAACTCTCAACCTTAGTTGCGGTGGCCGCGCGGGCCTTCTGGGACGACCCGCTCTTCAACTTCTTCGCGCCCGACCTGCTCGTCCAACATCGGGCGATGCCCGGCTTCTTCGCCGCCGCGATCTACGACTGCGCCCGCCACGGTGCGGTGTGGACGGCGACGATCGACGACACCGTCGTCGGTCTGGCGGCATGGCTGCCGCCTGGGGTTCACGTCCCGACCAGTGGACTGCGGGCGCTGCGCCAAATGCGCCATGCCGGACTCACCTTGGCTCGCTCGCCGCAACGATCACGAGCGATCAAGCTGATGAACGAGATGCCCAAACGACATCTCACCGACCCTCACTGGTACCTCGGCATTCTTGCCACGGATCCTCGATTCCAGGGGCGCGGCGTTGGTCGGGCATTGCTTGCTCCGATACTTCAGCGTTGCGACGACGAGGGATACCCGGTGTACCTCGAAACACAGAAGGAAGCGAACCTCTCCTACTACGCCCGATCGGGTTTTGTCATCAACGAGGTGATCGCGCTGGAGAAAACACCCCGAGTGTGGACGATGACCCGTCCCAGAATGTCATGATGTAGAAATGCAAGTCACTGCACGTGTCGACTACGCGCTCCGCGCGCTCGTGGAGCTGGCGGCTGCGCCGCAGCGTTTGACCAGCCGAGACGATCTTGCCGCCGCCCAGGGCATCCCGCCGCGCTATCTGGAAAGCATCTTGTTGCAGCTTCGCCAGGTGGGCCTCGTGATCGGTCAGCGTGGGGCGACCGGTGGATACCGGCTCAGCCGACCGGCCGAGGAGATCACGGTTGCCGAGGTGTCACGTGCCGTCGATGGTCCGCTGGCGGTCGTTCAAGGATTGCGCCCCGAGCGGATCGTGTACGACGGGAATGCCAAGCATCTCGGCGAGCTGTGGATCGGCCTACGCGCCGCCGTGCGCCAGGTGATGGAGAACGTCACCATCGCCGAGCTGCTGTCGGGCAACTACCCCGATTCGGTGCGCATTCTGCTGCTCGACCCCGAAGCATGGCTACCGCACTAACACCTAAGCGGCCTGAGTCGTCGAAACCGAGGCGGTCGTCTCGACGACATCGGGGATCGCAGTCTCGTGACGATTCAGCCACGGGTGGACGCCGGACCAGCCTACCAGACCGGCCACCGCGCCATAGGCGATCCAGCGGGTCGAGCCGAGCTGAGCCCACGTCGCAAGCTGTTGAACGTTCGTGGTGAGCAGCAGTCCGCTGACCGCAACTCCCATGCCACGGGCAGGCAGGAAGCGGATCACCCAGGCGGCGATCGGAGCCGCCAACACTCCGCCGATCAGCATTGCCAGCACGACTCCCATATCGACCCCGCCACGGCCGAGTGAGGCGAACAACGAGCCCACCGCCACGGCAGCGACGGCGACCTCGGCGGTGTTGACCGAACCGACGGTGATCCGCGGCGGCACTCGGCGATGCAACAGAAACGGCGTGACGACCGGGCCCCACGCTCCGACAAGACCGTTGGTGATTCCACCGGCCGCTCCGGCGACGGCGACGCCTCTTGTGTCGTAGTCGGTCACTTCCTCGACTTTTTCCCCGACTTTGCGCGAGGGCATGCTGCGGAACCGAAACAGAATTCGCAGCCCAACCAGCAGCAGCATGACGGCGAGGTACGGCTTGATTTGTTTTCCGTCAACGTTGGCCAAGACCGTCGTACCGACGATCGCTCCGAGGGCACCGGGAATGGCAAGTTGGAGCACGAGCTTGCGATTGATGTTGCCGAAACGCCAGTGGGCGACGCCGGCGGCGGTGCCCGTGGCCACCTTGGCGATGTTGACGGTCGTTGAAATAGCGGCAGGCGACATGCCGCTCGACAGGAGAATCGACGATGAGGTGGGCCCGAAACCCATGCCGAGGGCTCCGTCGACCATCGATGCGGCGAAGCCGGCGAGTCCAACGACCACGAGGTTGCTCATGCCTAATTCCTACCCGAGTTCTGGTATTTAGTCAACCTCTAGAAGGACGTATTCGTCACTCTGCGGCGGAATTCGCCGTACGACCCACGAGGTGGCAGCCTCGTGTATGCGATTTGCTCTCTCTACGTCTCCGCAACGCACCACCTGGCCGTGGTTGCTCGAAGCGTGGCAACGCGCTGACGAGCTGCCGGTTTTCGAGTCTGGGTGGACGTTCGACCACCTCTACCCACTCTTTGGCGACTCCGCCGAAGACTGCCTCGACGGCTGGATGACCCTCGCCGCGCTCTTGCACGAGACCACGCGCCTACGCGGCGGCGTGCTCGTCAGTGGGATGATCTACCGCCACCCAAGCGTGTTGGCCAACATGGCGACCACCCTCGATATCACCTCGGGCGGCCGGCTGGAACTCGGTATCGGGGCCGGCTGGAACGACGAGGAGTGCGATGCACATGGCATCGAGCTCGGCACGATGACCGAGCGGTTTGATCGATTCGCCGAAGGTCTCGCCGTCATCGACAAGCTGCTGACGCAAGCGCACACCGACTTCGCCGGCGACTACTACCAACTCAGCGGGGCGATGAGTAATCCCAAGCCCGTTCAGCGTCCGCTACCGATCTGTATCGGCGGCAAGGGGCTCCGCCGAACGATGCCGTTGGTTGCCCGGTACGCCCACCACTGGAACTACTCGGGCGACAATCCCACCGAATTCGCCGAGTGCCGAATAGCGATGCACGAGATGTGCGCAGCGATCGATCGCGACCCGGCGGAGGTCACCTGTTCCTGGCTGGCCCGCTGGACCGGCGACGCTTCGCTGCTCGCCCGCCAGGTCGCCGACTTCGCCGCCGTCGGCGCAGATCTGACCATCGTGTCAATGCCCAAGTCTGAGCCGCCCGATGTCGTCGAGGTCGTCGCCCGCGTTGCGGCCACCTGCTGAGGTCCACCCTCGTTTACGCTGATCCCGTGGTGCGGTATCCCAGACTCGGCCGGGCGTGGATCGCCGTTGGCGGCGCTCTCGTCGTGGTGGCGTGCAGCCCGAGCCCCCAGGGCGAGGTTGCCGCGCCATCGATAGCCGATGCCGCACCGACGTCGGCCGCTCCATTGGCTCCAGCTGCCCCGACCACGATCGTGGTCACGACACCGGCGCCTCCGCCGACCGTGCCGGCGCTCACCAGTCGTCTCGCACTCCCGACCTCCGAGCTGGCCACCCAGTTGATCGATGTCGAGCGAGCCATTCGTCAACTCGACGTTCCCGCCGACGCGATACGCGCCGCCGGAGAACTGCAGCAGTTGATCTATCGGCGTCTCGGCCGCGACCCGGTCG
>JANNNL010000161.1:0-1421 GCA_031398525.1 Actinomycetes bacterium
GCCGATGCCGCCGTTTACGCTGAAAAAGCGACTCGCCGCCGGCGCTGAGCACCGACGGCGAGTTCAGATTCGTGATTACTGATGCGTGACCGCAATCAGCCTTCCGTAGGAACCGAAGCCCGGGCTTCGAGTCCGACGCCCAGGTCCTCGGACTCGAAGGTCAGGGCTCCAGCCTCGAGTTCGGCGTAGATCTCAGCCTCGGGCGAGCACCACTTCTCGTACTCCTCGGCGTACTTCTCGTCGGCCGGGTCGGCCCCGCCCAACGCGTACCGCTCGTGGCACACCAACCCGACAATCTGAGCATCGGTGAGTTCAGTGTTGCCGCCCCGCGGGGACATCGGGCTTCCGTTGTACGCCAGCGGGGCGTGCGCTCCGCCCTCGCGATTGGGATCTCCGTACACGGCGAGACCTGCGTCCTTGTAACCCTGGCTGCCGACGATCACAAAGTTGAGCTGATCTTCGATCTGGGGGAACGTCTTGAGCACTTCACCCTCGGTGAACGGCCGACCTGAGCCGCCTTCGCCGCCCGGGCCGTGGCAGCCCGCGCAGCCGCTGTAGAGCTCGTCGCCGACGGCCATTGGGCCTTCGAGTTCCTTGACCTCAGGCTGCAGCGCCCGGAGATACATGAATCCCCACACCGGGAGCAGGCTGAGCGCTCCCATCGCCCAGAACGGCATCTTCTTGCGGGCCTTGGCGGCAGCAACGTACGGCGGATCGGGCTTGACCTTCGGGGTCGCCGGGGTGGCGGGCACCTTGGGGGCGGGCACGGCCGGGGTCGCCGGGGCGGCAACCGCCGGCGTGGAGGATGGTGCGCTTGGCGTGGTAGCCGCGTCGCCGCCCTCGCCCAGCGCGCCGCGTCGTTCGCGAGACCGCTTGAGCAGATGTTCGGGGATTTCCGTCATGAGCTCTGCTCATGACGGGTTGGCCGCGCGAACGCCAGTGAGCCGGACAACGATGGGGTTCGGGGGCGCAGCCCTCGGCTAAAAACGGTCACGCGACGAGCCTAGAGGGCGGGTGGGCGGTCAACAGAAATCATGGTCAGTTGGCACACCACATATCACGAGCGCACGAACCCTGGGTTTCGGCCGTCCGGGGTGGTACAACGCATCTGTTCCGACAACTTCGCGAGGGTCCGCATCGGGAGTTCTCCCGAGCCGGGTTGGCCCGATGGGATGGTGTCAGGGCTAGTGTTCGTGAGCAGATTCACGAACCCGGTCGATTCATGTCGATTCACCATGATCGACGGGTTTGCGACCATCCACGACGACATCCTCACGACAACCTCACCTCACCTCACGACACTCCGGTGCCGTGGCACAACGAGCGAAAGGGCGAGCCCGGTGCTGGCCATCAACAACATCAGTGATTGGGCCCAGTCGTAATTTCATTAAATTGGGGAGCTGGCGGGACGCTAAGCGGCG